>JABUEV010000002.1 GCA_013314865.1 Bacteroidales bacterium
TAAGCTCTTTCAACTGCAAGGGAAAATGCAGTGCTTAACAATGCTGATATAAAATTCCTCATGGCAGATATTCTCAATCCTGATTTCAGTATATTGAATTCTGCAGACTTAATTGTTAGCAATCCGCCTTATGTAACAGAATCCGAAGAAAAATACATGCATGTTAACGTTCTTAACTTTGAGCCTCATACAGCCCTTTTTGTCCCTGACAGTGATCCATTGATGTACTACAGGGCTATAATTTCATTCGCAGAAAAAAAGCTTAATCCTGGCGGGCATCTATGGTTTGAGATAAATGAAGCGATGGGTCAAAGGATTGCCGATGCACTTCAGAAAACTGGTTTTATTGAGGTAAGTGTTATCAGGGACCTTAACGGTAAGGACAGATTCATAAAAGCAAAGAAAAATGAGAGAGGAAAATAATTCAGAGACTGCCCTAAAAAAAGCAATGGCTTTATGCGCAGGCCGTGAATACTGTACAGGAGATATACGGGAAAAACTTCATGCCTGGGGAATCACCGGAAACGAATGTGACAGACTTCTGGCTGTTCTGATAAAGCAGGGATTTATCGACGACAGCCGGTATGCCTCAGCTTATGCATCAGACCGTTTGAGACAGAATAAATGGGGAAAAATTAAAATAGCCGCAATGCTTAGATCAAAGGGAATAGACGAAAAAGTAATAACAAATGCTCTCAATAATATAGATAATGATGAATATCAAAGAATTATCAGGGAGGAAATAAGTTCGCACCGGAGAACAGTAAAGTCGAAAAACAGATACGATCTGAAGGGAAAGCTTTTAAGATTCGGTATGTCAAGGGGATATGAAAGCCATATTCTTTATGACCTGCTTAATGATCTCGACTGACCATGCTAAGTGCTGTAAACTCTTTTAAAGCAAAGTTTTCCAATTAGTAAAAATATATTTCATAAAAGGCAGGAAGGCAATAACGAACATTATGGCCGACAGAGTGATATCCAACGGTATTAATACTCGGCGGGCATTATTAAATCTTAACCAGAGAAATGAGAAAATGAAACGCATGAGCAGTTGAATGGCAAAAAACAGAAAAACTGCCGGGCTGTATCTGTTCCATTCAACAGCTTCTTGAATTCTGCCCCTTAAAATAAGCGAGAAGCTGTGTGACATACCGCATGAAACACATTCCTCACCAGTAATTTTTTCATGTATGCACTGAACAGGATATTTGTCTTTTTCAGGAGAAAAAATGCCTGAGTAAATAAAAACAATGATTAAAATCCCGGCAAAAACCAGATTAAATATTAGATATGGTTCAGATTTCAGATTAGCCCTGAATGATTTCACTACCTTGGCTGTAATGTATCTGCGGTTTCAGCGCTTTTCTTTTCAAGTTCCTCAAGTTCTCTGATCCTGTCTTTCCTTTCTGTGCTTGCTTTAATCTCAACAGTTTCACTGTCGCTTTCAATCTTTATCGAGACATTTGCGTCTTCAAGATCCTTGAGAACATTATCCTGCACATCCCTGATTATGTTTTTCACATCACCCGGCCATTTATTCTCTGCTTTCCTTGCGATATTCCCGACAACGAAAATCTGTGAAAATGAAATCAATGTTGCTACTATGCCAATTATAAGTCCTGCAATCAGGACTCCGCGTGAAGAACTTTTCCCTGCGGCCTGAGAGAGGCCTACTGAAGCAAGAATGATTGCGACAATTCCTGGTATGATTGCCATAACACCCACACAGGGTATTACAGCTATCACGAAAGTTACTATTGCAGTTATCAGGGCTGCAATTGCAAGATTTTGTCCTGTCGGCTGTATTTTATCCTGGCCAGCGGCCGGAGCCGGCTTTTCTGTATAATCTTCCATGACAATTTACATTATTAGTTTTCAATCCCTTTGAGAATGTTTTCCATATCCTGTTCTAAAGACGTCACAGGATTTTCAATGATGCGTCCTGATTCAATTTTATTTTTATAAAAAATGAAAGTCGGAACTCTCTGGATGTTCAGATTGAAATATTCCTCAACCGGTGAGATTTTAGCATCATCAACCCCGATAAAAGTTAATCTTTCAGCCGGGAATTCCAAGAAATCAAGAATTTTCATAAAACGGGGTACTTCCCTCCTGCTGTCAGGGCACCAGGTACCCATCACTATTGTAATAGTTACTTCGCTGTCAACAATATTTTTTAATCTTTCAATTACTTCCGGGTCAGGCTGATATGCATCAAATCCTTTTAAATACCAGTTTTCATGAGGAAATGTCTTCAGCTGGAGGGGATTAAAATACCCGAGCAGCCATGTTGTCTGGTCAGAATAGTCAATAGTTTTTTCAGATGTCTCAATGGTCATTTTTTCCTGATTTAATCGGGTACTTTTCCTGGCAGTACTGCAGGAGAAAAGAAAAAATGTCAAAAGTATGCAACCGGTCAGTCTGATCATATTTCAACTGTTAATTAATTATGCAAATTAATATTTTTCAGTGAAATGTATGCAGCAAAATTTCAAGTATCTGGACGGCAGCAGTTGAGACAGGTGTTCCCGGGCCGAACACTGCGGCCACGCCTGCCTTATGCAGGAATTTATAATCACCTGGAGGAATAACGCCACCGGCCACTACTAAAATATCATCCCGTCCGAGTTTCCTGAGTTCTTCGATGAGCTGAGGGATAAGCGTTTTGTGCCCGCCAGCTAGACTTGACACCCCCACCACATGGACATCATTCTCGACAGCCTGTTTGGCTGTCTCGGCAGGTGTCTGAAACAGAGGACCAATATCAACGTCGAAACCGATATCGGCGTAGCCTGTTGAGACTACTTTGGCACCTCTGTCATGCCCGTCCTGTCCCATTTTGGCAATAAGGATACGCGGCTGACGTCCCTCCTTTTCCGCGAATGATTTTGCCAGAGCCACAGCTCTCTCAAAATCGCCGTCTGATTTATACTCCGACGAATAAACACCTTTAATTGTTCTTATCACAGCTTTATACCTCCCTGCTACTTTTTCACATGCATAAGAAATTTCTCCCAGGGTTGCTCTGCTGGCAGCAGCTTTGACAGCCAGTTCAAGAAGGTTGCCCTCACCTGTCCTACAGCAACTGGTAAGCGCCTCCAAAGCTTGCCTGCACTCTGCTTCATTCCTCTCTTCCCTGAGTTTTTTCAGTCTTTGAATCTGGGCTTCTCTGACTGCTGTATTGTCAATTTCCAGTATTTCCAAAGGCTCATCTTTTCCAGATCTATATTTGTTGTTTCCAACGATCACCTGTGCACCAGAATCAATTCTTGCCTGGATTCTTGCAGCAGCTTCTTCAATTCTCATCTTTGGAATACCCGACTCTATAGCGGCAGCCATCCCTCCCAGATTTTCAATCTCTTCAATATGTTCCCATGCCCGCCGGGCTATCTGATCCGTTAGATATTCAACATAATATGAGCCTCCCCATGGGTCAATTGCCCTGCAGATTGAGGTCTCTTCCTGAAGAAATATCTGAGTATTGCGGGCAATGCGGGCTGAAAAGTCAGTCGGTAATGCCAGCGCTTCATCAAGAGCATTTGTATGAAGGCTCTGGCTGTGTCCGAACACAGCCGCCATAGCTTCTATGCAGGTCCTGCCTGCATTGTTAAACGGATCCTGTTCTGTCAGGCTCCATCCCGATGTCTGACAATGAGCCCTCAACGCCATCGACTTAGGATTCTTTGGATTAAACTGACTTACAATCTTTGCCCAAAGCATCCTGGCTGCCCTCATCTTTGCTATCTCCATGAAATGATTCATGCCCGCTGCCCAGAAAAATGACAGCCTCGGCGCAAAATCATCTATTTTTAGTCCCGCTTTAATGCCAGTTCTGAGATATTCCAACCCGTCAGCCAGGGTATAACCTAGCTCAAGGTCACATGTGGCACCTGCTTCCTGCATATGATATCCTGAAATACTTATGGAGTTGAATTTCGGCATCCTCGCGGAAGTGTACCTGAAAATATCCGCGATTATTCGCATCGAAAAATCCGGCGGATATATGTAAGTATTCCGTACCATGAATTCCTTAAGTATGTCATTCTGTATAGTTCCCGATAACTCCTCAAGCTTAGCTCCCTGTTCAAGCGCTGTCACAATATAGAAAGCCATTACAGGAAGGACTGCTCCGTTCATGGTCATCGATACCGATATCCTGTTCAGAGGGATCTGATCAAACAATATCTTCATGTCGAGTACTGAATCGACAGCAACACCAGTTTTCCCTACATCACCTGCAACTCTTTCATGATCAGAGTCATATCCCCTATGAGTTGGAAGATCAAAAGCCACCGACAGACCTTTCTGTCCTGCAGCAAGGTTCCGTCTGTAAAATGCATTCGACTCCTCCGCTGTCGAAAAACCTGAGTATTGCCTGATGGTCCATGGCTGAAGAGTGTACATTGCTGAATACGGACCTCTTAAAAAAGGCGGAATGCCGGCTGCATAACAAAGATGCTCAAGCCCTTCCAAATCTTCTTTCGAAAAAACCTGCCTGACAGGAATCATCTCAGACGTCATCCATCTATTCATTTCTTCACCAGATCCGGGGTGAAACTCTTTTTCCAGAAAATTTATCAGATCCTCCTTTTTAAATACCGGTTTCATAATTTCAGCAAATATCTGAGATGTGACGACAGTTGTTTGTCAGACAAATCAGGAATTTTTAAAGTATCTATTTAATTTTTAATTTGTTACTTTTCATTTCCAACTTTTCAGTTTCGAGCCTGTGTCTTTCCATCTCCTCTGCAAGTCTTGAAATCCTCAATGGTTCCACTTCTGGGTTAGCGGCTGAAGCCTGCCTTGTGAAAAGAATCCTCTCATCAGCCATCGGATGCATATTCTCCCGGGGATTTGGATAAAGGTTTGTTCCCAGGATATGCCTGTGCCCTGACAATGCATCTGACTTTTGTCTTTCTGCTTCATCGTGTATCATTCTTTGAATCGTCCCTGCTCTGAGAGCAGAAATAAAGCCTCCTTTCTCCTCAATTTCAACAAAAAGCTTCCATGCATTTTCAGCCACAAGGCTTGTAAGATTTTCGATATACCACGATCCCGCAGAAGGATCTGACACTTTATCGAAGAATGCTTCCTCTTTTAAAAGAAGCTGTTGGTTCCTGGCTAATCTTTCGGAGAATTCGTCCGGGCGCCGGAATACAACATCAAAAGGCTCAACAGTGACAGAATCAGCTCCTCCAAGAACTGCCGCCATAGCTTCAGCCTGTGTCCTTATTAGGTTAACGTAAGGATCAAAAAGAGTCTTGTTCCAACGGCTTGTGACAGAATGAATAATCATTGACTGACCTGCCTGATTGTCCGGCAGGAATTTATCTGCAACTGCAGGCCATACAATTCTGGCAGCTCTCAGTTTTGCTATTTCCATAAAATAAGTTGAGCCTGCAGCAAAGCTGAATCTTATTTTTCTAACTGCAAGATCAGGACTTACACCTCTGTCTGTCAACTGATTAAGATATTCGCATGCCATTGAAATGCTGAATGCAAGTTCTGTCACACAATCTGCTCCGGCATTTGCAAAATTTGATCCGTTAACCTGGATGGCCCTTAAGCCGTGTATTGGCGAAGATTCTTTAACAAGCGCCGCCAGATAATCAAATCCGTCAGATACTGGTATGCACAGAGTACCGTTGAGCATCAGCCTTCCAAGAGGATCAGCCTCAACAGCACCGGTTAACAGTTCCCGGTAAGGCTGGGTTCCAAATTCCAGATTCGTCAAAATATCAACTATTTCCCTGGCTTTGCCGTTACTCAGAAAATTAAGCTCTACCTCTTTACAATTAATACCTCTAAGTAAGTTTTTGAAATTATCAATTGAAATGGAATCAGGATCAGAGATAACAAATCCTATTGAATCAACTCCGTTTTTCACCAGAAAATTTGCCTTTTCATTCGATTCCTTATAATCAGTAACAGAAATATCCTGCCTGATGCGCCATCTACCCTCTTTTCTGTATAAGAACCTTCCAGTATGTTTCAGCTCACTTGTATCCTCATGGGTGTAAAATGGCATCACACTGAATCCTTCGTCTGTTTTCCATACAAGCCTCTTCTCAAAATCCTCCCCTTTGAGATCTGACTTTATTTTTTCCAGCCACTCTTCTTTGGTTACCGGAGGAAATTGATCGAACAATTTGTGCTTTCCTGGCATTTTGTTTTTATTAAATCTATACTTTTCAATTAAAGGTTCGTATAATGTAAAAAGGGACCTCCTTATCATTTCCCTCCGAATTCCATAAGGTATGATTTTATAAACTGATTCAGCTCGCCGTCAAGTACAGCCTGCACATTGGATGTTTCGTAACCGGTTCTCAGATCCTTTACCAGTTTATAAGGATGAATTACATAATTACGAATCTGTGAGCCCCATTCGATTTTCTTTTTCTGGCCTTCGATCTTTGCCTGTTCTTCCCTTCTTTTTCTGAGCTCAAGCTCATACAATTGCGATTTAAGTATTCGCAGGGCATTTTCTTTATTGTTTAACTGTGAACGAGTCTCCTGGTTTTCAATCACAATTCCTGTCGGGTGATGGTAGAGGCGGACAGCTGTTTCCACCTTATTGACATTCTGGCCTCCTGCCCCGCTCGACCGGTATGTCTCCCATGTAATGTCTGCAGGATTTATTTCGATTTTAATATTGTCGTCCACAAGAGGAGAAACAAAGACAGATGCAAAAGTGGTTTGTCTTTTTCCCTGGGCGTTAAAGGGAGAGATCCGCACCAGCCGGTGTACTCCGTTTTCACTTTTCAGATATCCGTAAGCCCTTTCACCATCAATCTCGATAGTAGCAGATTTCACTCCGACCTCATCCCCGGGCTGGAAATCAAGTTCTCTTACTTTGTAGCCGTTCTTTTCAGCCCAGCGGAGATACATTCTCAGAAGCATCGAAGCCCAGTCATTGCTTTCGGTTCCGCCCGCACCTGAATTAATCTTAAGTATCGCGCCGAGCTGGTCTTCCTCCTTTCTCAGCATATTGCGCAATTCCAGATTTTCTGTCAGATCAAGGCACAACTCATATTGTTCATCAAGTTCTTTCTCCGAAGCTTCTCCCTCCCTGAAAAAATCATAAAGGACAATGAGGTCTTCCAATGATCTGTTAACCTTTTCAAATTCTTCAGTCCAGCTCTTAAGTTCCGATATTGATTTAAGAAGTTCTTCAGCAGATTTGGGATCATCCCAAAAAGATGGCTGATGACTTATCTTCTCTTTTTCAGCGATCTCAGTCTTTTTGCCTTCAATGTCAAAGATACCTCCTTAGCGCATCACGCCGCTCCGACAAATCGCTTATTTGTTCATAAGTTATCATCTCTCAGGAAATTTCATGCAAATGTAGCTGATATCCACAATTCTGCAAAAATTTAACGGATTTGATGCTTTTAACTTAATCAGTTAAGAATTTCTACCAGGGTTAAAGTCTTATGTTAAAAATATTTCAGTATTAAGAGATGAATGATAATTTTGTAAGGTGTTAAGGCCATATTTATACAGCAATCTTAGGGAAGCAGGATGTGATGAAGCCGGGAGGGGGTGCCTTGCGGGGCCTGTTGTTGCAGCAGCCGTGATACTCCCGAAAAGATTCAGGCATCCTGTGCTGGATGATTCAAAAAAGTTGACACCAAGACAAAGGGAGATTCTTGAGGATGAAATAAAGGGATCTGCGATAGCATGGAATGTCGCACTTGTTGAAAATCATGAGATTGACGAGATGAATATCCTCAGGGCATCAGTAAAAGCAATGCATCTGGCAATTGACGGCCTGAAAAAATTACCTGAATTCATCCTGGTTGACGGAATCACTTTTTTCCCTTACCGTGATATTGGATATAAGACAATTATTAAGGGTGACGGGCTTTTTCTTTCAATAGCAGCTGCTTCAGTTCTGGCAAAAACTTTCAGGGACAGGTATATGCAGAAGCTTCATGAGGAATACCCGTATTATGGTTGGGACAAAAACAAGGGATATCCGACAGCATTTCACAGAAAAGCAATAATGGAACATGGCATCTCCAAATATCACCGGAAGTCCTTCAGTCTCTTCAACCTTCAGATGGAACTTGATTTTTCACATTGATATTTAGACTAAAAACGTATCTTTGCCCCAAATTTCTTAATCTCACCGGTAAACTTTTATTTATGAAAAAATTCTTTTCAATAATCGCGGTTATTTTATTTCTTTCAGGCCCTGTTGCTGTTGCCGATGAAGGGATGTGGCTTTTACCTCTTATCGAGCGTCTTAATATCGGCAAAATGACAGAACTGGGTTTCAAACTCTCAGCTGAAGATATTTACAGCATCAATAAAGCAGCCTTGAAAGATGCTGTTGTGATTTTTGGCGGAGGCTGCACTGGCGAAATTGTCTCCTCAGAAGGCTTGCTGCTTACAAATCACCATTGCGGATACGGACAGATTCAGGCACACAGTACCGTTGAACATGACTATCTGAAAGACGGGTACTGGGCTATGACAAGGGACCAGGAGCTTCCTAATCCAAATTTATCGGTCACATTTCTTATTAAGATTGAAGATGTCACGGAACAGGTTCTGGCCGGTGTGAAACCGGGCATGACAGAAGCTGAAAGGACCTCTGCAATAAATGAGGCAAGAAGCGCCATCGAGAGAAAAGCTTCAGAAGGAACCAATTACAGGGCAACGGTTGCTTCTTTCTACAGCGGCAATTATTTCTATCTTCTGCTTTATGAAAGATACAACGATGTAAGGTTTGTCGGAGCACCCCCCTCTTCAATCGGCAAATTCGGATTTGATACTGATAACTGGGAATGGCCCCGTCATACGGGCGATTTCAGTGTCTTCCGCGTTTATACCGGCCCCGACGGAAAACCAGCTCCTTATTCAAAAGATAATATCCCTCTTAAACCAAAATACTGGCTTAAGGTTTCAATCAGGGACCTTAATCAGAATGATTTTGCCATGATACTCGGATATCCCGGCAGAACACAGCGTTATGCCACATCATTCGAAGTCGACGAACTTCTGAAGATCACTCATCCAAACCGTATTAAAATAAGGGGCATAAAACAGGAGATCTGGATGGCAGATATGCAGGCAGATCCTAAAGTAAATATTCAGTATGCATCAAAATACTCCGGTTCATCTAATTATTGGAAATACTCAATCGGGCAGAAAGCCGGACTTGAAAGGCTTAATGTAAAAGCAAAAAAAGAACAGACTGAACAACAGTTCAACACATGGGTAAATGCGGATCCGCAGAGAAAGGCAAAGTATGGCGATGCACTGAATCTGATAAAAACAGCTGTGGAAGGCAGGGCAGAATATGCAAATGCACAGCAGTATATTAGCGAATGTTTTAACCAGGGATGTGAACTTCTTGGATTCAATGCAATTGCATCTGTTCTTATGAATGCGCTCAAGTCGGATGAAAAGAGCCAGATAAATGAAATTTCTTCCCGGCTCAGAAACAACATGGAATCCCTTTACAAAGACTACAATCCTCCTACAGACCAGAAGACAATGAAGGCAATGCTCAAGCTTTTCAGGGAAGACGTGCCCGAAAAATTTCATCCTGACTTCTATGTAAATCTTGTAGACAAAAAGTATAAAGGCAATATCGACAGGTTTGTTGATGACATGTTTGCCAAAAGCATTTTTGCAAACGAGGCACGGCTAAGGAATTTTCTTGAAAAACCTGTCTTAAAAACACTTGAAAATGATCCGGTTTATCTGACTGCTTCATCTGTAAGCAGGATGAGTGCCGAAGTGGCAAAAAACCTGAGTCAGTATGACAATGATCTCACTACCGGAAGAAGACTCTGGATGGCTGCACTTATGGAAATGACCCCTGAAAAGACTCTATACCCTGACGCCAATTCAACAATGCGCCTTACTTATGGCACAATAAGAGATTATGAGCCAAAAGATGGTGTAATTTACAAGTATTATACCACTCTTCAGGGTGTGATGGAGAAATACAAACCGGGCGATTATGAGTTTGATTTACCGCAGAGACTTATAGATCTGTATAACAGGAAGGAATTCGGCAGGTATGCTTCATCAAAAGGTTATATGCCTGTGTGTTTCCTGACAACAAATGACATAACCGGCGGAAATTCCGGAAGTCCGGTCCTCAACGACAGAGGGGAGCTTATTGGTCTTGCTTTTGACGGCAACTGGGAGGCGATGAGCGGCGATATAGCTTACGAAACTGATCTCCAGAGGACAATTGCTGTGGATATCAGATATGTACTATGGGTGATGGATATTTATGCCGGAGCAGGACATCTGGTAAGAGAAATGGATGTGGTGCAGTAATTTTTAATCTCCTGAAGTAACAGGAGCATTCTGAGATAAAAGTTTCTGTGCAGATGTTGCATATAAATCTTGTTGAGATTCTGGCAGCCTTCATGGTGCTGTTCGCCATTATTGACATCCCCGGTTCTATCCCCGTTATCCTTGACATCAAGAAAAGGACCGGAGACATAGAGCCCGGGAAAGTCACAATGGCCGCTTCAGTGATATTCCTTGCATTTCTTTATATCGGAAGTCCAATGCTCGGGATTTTCGGAGTTGATATCTCCTCTTTTGCAATTGCAGGATCTTTCATTATATTCCTCATAGGTGTGGAAATGGTGCTCGGCATAACACTTTTCAAGCATGATTCAGAGGGTGGAGGATCAATTGTTCCCATAGCCTTCCCCCTCATAGCCGGAGCAGGTTCAATAACCACCATTCTGTCGCTTAAAGCGGAGTACTATACAATCAACATTCTGATAGCATTGATCCTGAATATGATAATTGTATATTTCGTACTAAGGCTGACCTCCTTTTTTGAACGGATACTTGGACCGACAGGCCTTCATATCCTGAAAAAAATGTTTGGAATCATACTTCTTTCAATAGCTATAAAACTATTTCTCACCAATACAGGTATAGTACTGCCTCATGGCATGTAAAGTGACCATCTACACTGACGGAGCTGCAAGCGGAAATCCCGGACCCGGGGGATATGGTGTTGTTCTGATCTCAGGCAAACACCGGCTTGAAAAGTCAGAAGGTTTCAAACTTACCACAAATAACAGGATGGAACTGATGGCGGTGATTATCGCACTTGAATCGCTGAAGATTGAGAATTGTGACGTGCTTATTTATACCGACTCAAAATACGTAAGTGATGCGGTGGAAAAAGGATGGGTTTTCCAGTGGGAAGCAAAATCCTTCAGGAAGAAAAAAAATGCGGACCTGTGGAAAAGATTTCTTGATGTTTACCGTAAACATAAAGTAAGGTTTATCTGGATTAAGGGACATGCGGATAATCCCGAAAATGAACTATGCGACCGCCTGGCTACCGAAGCCCTGAGAAAAAATGATCTTTCTGAGGATACCGGTTATTTGCCTGGCGAAGAAAATGACATTCCTTTTTTAGAAAAATGAGAGGACAGAAAGAGCTCTACGAATTGTTTGAAAAGCTTTCAATAAGCTTTGAATATTACGAGCATCCGCCGGTTGCCACAATCGAAGATGCAATAATTCACTGGAAAGATTATAATTCCGGCAGGTGCAAGAATATTTTTTTCCGCAATCATAAAGGTAACAGACACTATCTTGTTATTCTTGAGCATCTCCGGCTTCTTGATATACATGACCTGGAGAAAAGACTCAGGCAGGGTAAGCTGACATTTGCATCTGAAAAGAGGCTGATGAAATATCTTGGTGTGGAACCGGGGTCAGTGTCTCCTTTCGGGCTAATAAATGATAAAGAAAACCATGTTCATCTTTTCATTGATGAGAAACTCAATGAATTTGAAAGACTGGCCTTTCATCCAAATATAAATACAGCTACTCTGGTAATCTCAAAATCTGATTTCATCAGATTCCTCGATTACACAGGCAACAGCTATGAGTTTATCAGGTTGTACGATTGAAGTCTCCTAATCCTATTTGTTTTTCCAGCTCATATATGCCGGGAATTTCCAGACTTCCGGGGGAGCATATTTGCTGACGCAAGCCCAGTAAATTCCTCTTTTTTGTATCTCAAGTGCCTGGGGCACTTTGAAATCTGAAGCCACATGACCAAGTGAAGAATAGAACACCCTTCCTTTACCGTAATATTTTTTCCATGCCACAGGCATCACCAGTCCGTCGATCCAGTCAGCATACTTACCGGTGAAGGTGGTAGTGGCAAGAACTTTCACGTTAGGATCAACATGCATATAATACTGTTCCGAATGCATGTCAAAATTTGTAAGCCCAGCTGTTACAGGATCCTTTTTATCTACAATATTCACCCTGTAATCAATAACACCGCCAGGATGTGCTACCCACTGTCCTCCAACCATAAACTGATATTCTGTATTATTCCTGAACGAATCACCAAGGCCTCCATGCCATCCGGCAATTCCCACCCCGGCTTTGACTGCATTCAGCAAAGCCTGTTCCTGTTTGTTCTGTATCTGGCCCATAGTCCATGCCTGCACAATCAGATCAAAATCCTTCTGCAGGTCATAGTTCAGATATGAATCAAGAGTATCGGATACTATTACAGAAGCACCCTCAGATTGCATCCATGGTACAAAAATATCCCGGCATTTGTCAGGTTCATGGCCCATCCAGCCTCCCCAGACATAAAGCACTTTCTTGCCTTTCAGAGGCGAGACTGTATTTTCCTGAATCTTTTTACTGTAAAGCTCCGGAGCAATTACGGCAGCTGCCACGGCAGCGCTGGTCCTGGTAAGAAATGTTCTGCGTGTTATCATGTTTTAAAGATTTCAGGCTAAGATAATAATTTTTAACCTCAACACTTATTATATATTAATAACAGCTGTTAAAAAATACTGTTTTTCTTTAGAATGATTCTAAACTATGATTGCTCCTGCAACAAAAGCTGAAACTGTTCGTCTTTAGTTCGAAATAAACTAAGCCAATGAAAAGATATCTCACAGCATTTATCTGCTTGTTAATGATAAATGCAATTACTTTTGGACAGACTGCTGAGAATGGAAAGAAGCAGTATAAAGCCGTGAAAGTTGTAACGCCGCCTGTGATAAACGGTATTCTTGATGATGAAGCATGGCAGAATGGGACATGGATAGATGACTTCACGCAGTTTGAACCCTATAATGGAAGGGCCGCATCACAGAGGACAGAGTTTAAAATCATATTTGATGAAGACAACCTGTATGTGGCCTTCAAGGCTTATGACACCAGCCCCGACAGTATCGTAAACCGTCTGAGCAGGCGTGATAATTCTGATGGTGACCTTGTGGGAATTATCCTCGACAGTTATCATGACCTCCGCACGGGTTTTCTCTTTGGTATCAGCTCCAGCGGTGTCAAATATGACCAGGTATTCACTAATGATGGTCAGAACGAGGACTCATCCTGGGACCCAAACTGGTGGGGAAAGACTTCCATAAACAGTGAAGGCTGGGTTGCAGAAATGAAAATTCCTTTCAGCCAGGTGAGGTTTGAGAAAAATTCGGGAGACATCTGGGGTCTGCAGGTAGCACGACAGCTTTACAGAAAGAATGAGATGTCTTTCTGGCAGCACATACCTAAAGATGCTCCCGGCTTAATACATCTTTTCGGTGAACTGGCAGGCCTGGAAAATATCAAGCCGCGTAAAATTTTTGATGTTACACCATATGCTGTGGGGAAGCTTGAAACTTTCAAGGCTGAACCCGGAAATCCTTTCCTTGATAAAGGAAGACTTTCAAAGCTTAATGGCGGCATTGATGCCAAAATCGGGGTCACAAACAATATGACGATGGACCTGACAATTAATCCTGACTTCGGCCAGGTAGAAGCGGACCCGTCTGAAGTAAATCTCTCTGCCTATGAGACATTTTTCAGTGAAAAAAGGCCATTCTTTGTTGAAGGAAACAACATTACAAGCTTTGGAATTGGGATCGGTGACGGAGACGTTGGCAATGACAACCTGTTTTACTCAAGGAGAATCGGGCGGCGTCCTCAGGGGTATCCTGATCTTCAGGACGGAATGTATGCTGACGTTCCAAGAGCAACAACCATCCTTGGTGCAGCTAAACTTACAGGCAAGACAAAAAACGGCCTTTCGCTGGGATTTATAGAAGCTGTAACGGCTGAAGAAAAAGCTGAGATTTACAGTGAAGGAGAAACTTCATATGAGACAGTTGAGCCGCTGACAAATTATTTTGTAGGCAGGGTGCAGAAGGATTTTAATGAAGGAAAGACTATAATTGGCGGAATTGTAACAAGCACATATAGAGATCTTGTACCTTCTGTGGAAGACCTTATGCACAGGTCAGCATTGTCGGGAGGTGTGGATTTTACCCAGTATTTCAAGGATAAAAACTGGATGTTCAATCTGAATACGGCAGTGAGCCAGGTCTCAGGCACACAAAAGGCAATTGAAAACACACAGAAATCTTCAGCCAGGTATTACCAGCGACCGGATAACGACTATGTTACATTCGATCCAACTCGCACTACCCTGACAGGCACAGGAGGACGGATGCAGATAGGCAAAATGAACGGACACCTGAACTTTATGGGCGCAATGATATGGAAGTCTCCGGGGTTTGAGACAAATGATATCGGTTACCTTCGTGAAGCTGACCAGATGCTTTCCGTCCTCTGGTTCGGATACAGCCAGTGGGAACCTAAATGGATATACAGAAGATACAACATCAATGCTGATGTATTTCTTATTAATAATTTCGGAGGAGATATTGTCACCAAAGGATTTGAATGGAACGTTTCAACTACACTGAAAAACTACTGGAATTTCTGGACCGGAGGAAATATTGGCTCCAATGTACGCGATGCCACAATACTGAGGGGAGGGCCAATGATGATTACTCCGGGAAGAATAAACGGCCGTATCGGATTTTCAACAGATTACAGGAAAAAACTTCAGTTTCAGGTGTTTACCAACTTCAATCAGGGATTTGAAAAATATTTTAAAAGTACCTACACAGGAGTTGATATCACTTATAAGCCAACAAATTATCTTTCCCTGTCGCTAAATCCGGGGTTTAACAAATCTTTCACCGAACTTCAGTATGTGACAAAAAGGAGTTATAACAACAACGACAGATATATTTTTGCCAGCATCGACAGGAACACTATAAATGCATCTCTCAGGATAAATCTGAATATTACCCCCGATCTTACACTGCAGTACTGGGGGCAACCATTCATTGCATCAGGCAAATATTATGATCACAAATACATTGTGGACCCAAGGGCTGAAAAATATTCCGACCGCTTCCATAACTATTCGGAAAGTCAGATTATCAGAGGAAGCGATTATTACGAAATTGATGAGAATTCAGACGGGGCGGTTGATTATGGCTTTGGTAAAACCGACTTCAATGTACAGGAGTTTCTTTCAAATTTTGTTGTAAGATGGGAATATTCACCGGGATCTACGGTTTATCTTGTCTGGAGCCAGACAAGAAGCGGGTTTAATTCTTCAGGTACAATGGATTATTTCAATGACATGGGAGACTTGTTTAATTCTGATCTTAACAAGCCTTACAATGTCTTCCTTGTCAAATTCAGTTACAGGTTCGGGCTAAAGTAGGGATAGCTAATTCGTGGACGTAAAAATGCAAAAGCGGCATGTTCAGGATGTGCCGCTTTTGTTATTATCTGGCTGAGGTCAGTTTTAGTATTTCATCACATAAAGCCCTGAAGCAGCTTGCCGGATTGTTTTTATTCTCTTCCGGTTTCCGGCCGTAATAACTGTCGAGAAACTGACCTGCACCTGACCAGACGGTCTGGACTACTCCCTTAAACCTGTCTTTCATTTCGGGTGTTGATTGCTCCCTGAACCGCACCATGTCCTGTGCCTGTGAAACAGCAACCTCGGGAATTCTCCACGGGCAGGCCACTACATTAAAGCCTTTCATGGCAAAAAACACAGGGGTCTTGTCTGCTCTTTCATAATGCCAGTCACAAATAACTACATCCCTGGGTATCATGTCAACCGCCCTCCAGGTACTGTTATAACTGCCTTCCCATTCTCCTATGCCTGTAGTTTTGCCGTCAATCAGCCGGTCTCCCCATATCCATAGTTTCCGCCCTTTAATTGCAAGATGGTCACGTATTGTCCTTACCTCCCCTGCAAAAAGTTCTGCCTTGTCTCTGCCTGAACACCTGGGACATTGTTTTTCTCCAATATAAAATACCTCATCCATGCCGGCATGAAAAGCATCTGCTTCAAAAACATCACAAATCTCATCCACAATCGCAAACACAACCTTATGAACATCCGGATGAAGCGGACAATAACTTTTGCAATATAATCCGTCGGGGTTCGGCCATACATATTTCTCAGGCATTTTTACCAGAGGGGTCTCATCAAACTCCGGATAATGCTTCAGCAGATTGCCGATACTCCCTGCCCATGACTGATGTCCAAGAAGATTTATCTGCGGAATGATACTTATGTTATGCTTCTTGCAGACACTGACAAGCCTTCTGACATCACTTTCCGACAGAGCCAGGGAATCACTTAGTTCAGGATGACTCTTATACTGATAGTTATAATCCACCCTCAGAATTAATGTATTTATCTGCTTAGAAGCCAATGCCTGATCAATAAACCTGATAAAAGCATTCAATTCTGCAGGTCTGGGGGCGGCAATGCACAATCCCCGCACCGGCATTATGCTGTCGGTCATTTCAGATGAAGTCTTGCTGGTCTGCGCAAATGCACAACCGCAGGTTATAGCTGCCAGTATTAAAATATACTTCCTCATATGTTTAAAACTTAATTTACGTTCTGATAATGATTATCTGACACAATTAGTTAGGCTCAAAGCAATTAGACTCTTCTGTTTCGAAATAAGAAATCCCTGTTCAGGATATCTTTTCCACACCTATTCCAGGCCTGTCAGGAAGAATTACCTTTCCCTTGTCAATCTTCACTCCTGTGAAAGGATCGTTACTTATCAGAAGATTTCCGTCAAGGTCGCACCAGTCGACCAGGGGCGAAAGGTGAGCAGCAGCCGTTACGGCACATGATGTCTCTGTCATGCAGCCAATCATTACTTTCATCCCGAGTGCCCGGGCAACATGAATCATTTTGAGTGCCCCGTTCAATCCGCCGCATTTCATCAGCTTAATATTGATTCCTGAATATACATTCCTGTAAAATACAATATCGGAGGCATTTTGTATTGCCTCATCTCCAATTATAGGGAGAGGGCTTCTCTGTGTAAGCCAGGCTATATCTGCATCCTGTGATTTAGGCATAGGCTGTTCCAGAAACAGGAAACCCTTGTCTTTCAGATAGTACGCCATTTCGAGCGCATAGTTCCGGTCTTTCCAGCCCTGGTTTGCATCTGCACACATCGGTTTGTCAGTCACTGAACGGATCACCTCAACCATTTCCCTGTCGTTATCCCTGCCGAGCTTTACTTTAAGTACCCTGTAAGGTTCAGCTTCAGCTACTTTCTGTCTCACTACCTCCGGGGTATCAAGTCCAATTGTAAAACTGGTAACAGGTGTATTTGCCGGATTCAGTCCGAAAAGTCTGTAACAGGGCTGACCTGCAATTTTACCTGCCAGATCATGCAGGGCTATGTCGACCGACGCTTTGGCAGCGAAATTGCCAGGCATCACACTATCCATGTATTCCAGTATGTCTTCCACTAGAAAAGGATCAGAGAATTTTGACAGGTCGAGTGCTGAAAGGAACCTTGAGACTGTTTCATGACTCTCTCCAAGATAGGGAGGCATAGATGCTTCTCCATAACCGGTCATACCGTCGTACTCAATCTCCGTCAGAACAACCGGAGTGGTAGTCCTTGAACTGGTGGCAAGGGTGAATGCATGCTTAAGATTCAGTGTATATGGTCTGAACCTGAGTTGT
>JABUEV010000534.1 GCA_013314865.1 Bacteroidales bacterium
ATTCTGATTCGTCTGGTAGAAAACAAATGTAGTAATAATTGGCTGACCTGAAAGATAGGTTGCCGGTGTTAATAACTGTTGTTGCATGCCTTCTCTTTTTTCATATTTTTGCCGCAAACAGAACGGAATGGTTAGAAAGCAGGTCTTCATCATAATAATTTTTGCGATGTCAGCAATTATGTCATGCAGACCGTTAAGGCAACCGGTTGCTCCAGTTTCCTCACCTGAAGCTGCTGCCATAAACTATATAAACACTTACAGGGATCTGGCCATCAGTGAAATGAAAAGAACCGGAATTCCGGCAAGCATAACCCTGGCACAGGGTATGGTTGAATCTGATTACGGAAGGAGCACACTGGCAAGAACAGCAAATAACCATTTCGGAATAAAATGCCACAACGGATGGACAGGACCTACGGTCAGGCACCATGATGACAAAAGAAACGATTGTTTTAGAAAATACAGAAGTCCTCAGGAATCTTTTTATGATCATTCCGATTTTTTAAAGACAGGCGTCAGGTACAGTTCTCTTTTCACTCTTGATCCCACCGATTACAAGGCGTGGGCCAGAGGGCTTAAAAAGGCCGGATATGCAACCGATCCGCGCTATGACGATCTTCTCATCAGGAAAATTGAGGAGTACCGGTTATATGAATACGACCTGGGTTATGTTGCTTCATCCTCAAAACCGGATTCTTTAACTGCTGTAAAGGTACCGGTATCATCCGGAGAAAATGAGGCAATACCCCCTCCTGCAAAGAAAGAAGAAAAGGCAGAGGAGGAAATGGGCACTTTCGGTGCTGTAATGGCACGTGCTCCAAGAATCATGGAAAGAAACCGTGTCCAGTACATAATTGTGAAAGAGGGAGAGACTCGTGAAAAGATAGAATCAGAGTTTAACCTTTTCAGATGGGAGCTTCCGCGTTATAATGAACTAAACGAAAATTTCACATTAAGGCCGGGACAGATTCTTTATCTGGAACCAAAACGTGACAAGGCGGAACCCGGCAAGGAATATCATTATGCTGCAGATGGAGAAACAATGTACGACATTTCCCAGCAATATGCCGTCAAACTTAAGAGCCTGCTTGAAATGAACCGTATGAACGAAGGTGATCAGCCGGTTAAAGGACAAAAGATATGGCTCAGGGAAACAAAACCTCTTAACTCTCAGTAAGGTAATAATCCCTTATCCTGAAACCGCGAAGAAATTCATCAGCTCCCATAGAATGCCTGCTCTCAGGCTTCAGCTGAAGGATATTGACAAATCCTCCGCGGCAGGCTGCCTTAAGAAATGATTTGTTGTCAGAAATTATTTTACCGGGCTCAAAGTCATGTTCAGAAATTTCCGGCCTGCTCTCAAGAATCTTTATCGAAAACGAGTTATTCCCTGTCCGGATAAATGACCTTGCTCCCGGATAAGGAGAAAGGCCTCTTATGAAATTATGAATCTTTTCAGGTTCATTGTCCCACCTGATAATACAGTCTTCAGGATGTATCTTCGGTGCTTTTCGAAGAATTTCACCCGGTCTGATGAATCCTGCCTGCGGCAAAGGATTCAACCCGTCCCTGATAATTGAGTCAAGTGTCTTTATTACCAGTCTGGCCCCCTGCACCATAAGTCTGTCATGAAGATCTCCGGCGTTCTCGTCAGGAAACACGGGAACCTCTTGCCTGAATAGTATGTTGCCTGTGTCAAGGTTTTCATCTATCAGGAAAGTTGTAACGCCGGTTACTTTTTCACCGTTTATTATAGCGTGATTTATGGGAGCGGCACCTCTGTATTGCGGGAGAAGGGATGCATGTAGGTTGATGGTTCCGATTGAAGGCAGCTTCCATACCGGTTCGGGAAGCATCCTGAAGGCAACCACGATAATTATATCGGGCTTCAGATTTTTTAGCCCGTTAATAAAATCTGTATCTCTAAGGTCAGTTGGCTGAAGAACTTTCAGGAGATTTGATTCAGCATACTCCTTCACAGCGGAACTGGTAATTTTCCGACCTCTTCCGGCCGGTTTGTCCGGTGCAGTAACCACGGCCACAACGTTAAATCCATTGATGAGCAGGGCCCCAAGTGTCGCCACTGCAAACTCAGGAGTGCCCATGAAGATTATCCTAAGATCTTTACCGGTGAGAGATAGCTTATTTATCAAGTCTTTAGGAACGTCAGTCGTTAATAAAATGTTTGTAGCAAGTCAGGTTATGACCCATCTTGTCAGCCTTCGTTTTCAGATAAAACTCGTTATGCGGGTTTGGAGGGATTTCAAGAGGAATAGTTTCCACTATTGTTATTCCGTAGCCTTCAAGCCCTGCTCTTTTGACCGGGTTGTTT
>JABUEV010000535.1 GCA_013314865.1 Bacteroidales bacterium
TCTACAAGCTGATCGAGTCCGGTTTTTTCAATAAGTCCAATTTTTTCCTGAAGAGTTGTCAGCAGGAAAGGCTTTTTATTTATTCACCCGAGAACAAGCCTGGGGTGAGGCTCAAATGTAATAGCAACGGAAGTGCCTTTTATTTCCCTGGCCCTGAGACACAACTGTTCAAGCAAGAACCTGTGTCCGGCATGCACTCCGTCAAAAATTCCGGCTGTCACAACCGGATTGTCAAACCTCAGATTGTCATATCCGTAATGAACCTTCATTTCATTATTTTGTGATGCAAAAATAGTAAAGCCATCTGACAGGAGCGGCATGATAATTAGTTTTTGTAAATTTATGGTTAATATTCCCTGCTGAAATATACTGTTATGAACCGCAATCTATTCTATTTATCCGATCCCTGGCTTGAACCATTCAGGCCGCAGATTGAAAGCAGGATCAACAAATGTCTTGCGAAAGAGGAAAAGCTAGCCGTGAAAGGCCGGTTGTCTGAATTTGCTCTTGGTCATTATTATTACGGCCTTCACAGGGACAAGGACGAATGGATCTTCAGGGAATGGGCTCCGAATGCAAAAAAAATATTCCTGACCGGAACCTTCAGCAACTGGGAAGAGAAGCAGGAGTATCTGATGAAAAGAGTAAACAGTTTCGGTGACTGGGAGATCAAGCTTCCTGCCAGGGCTCTCAATCACGGGGATCTTTACAAGCTGTCCGTTCATTGGACGGGCGGAAAGGGAGAGCGCATTCCTTCGTACGCAAACCGGGTTGTGCAGGATGAGATTACGAAGATTTTTTCAGCACAGGTGTGGTCGCCGCCTGAACCTTACAGGTGGAAAGTTGAAAATTTTAAACCTGCCGAGACTGTGCCGGTTATTTATGAAGCACATGTGGGCATGGCAACTTCAGAAGAAAAAATAGGCACATACAATGAATTTGCCGAAAATATTATCCCCAGGATTGTAAAAGCAGGATATAATACTATTCAGCTGATGGCCATTCAGGAGCATCCTTTTTACGGCTCTTTCGGATATCATGTATCAAGCTTTTTTGCGGCTTCTTCAAGATTCGGCACCCCTGAAGACCTTAAAAGGCTTGTTGATACCGCCCATTCATCGGGCCTGAGGGTTATAATGGACCTGGTCCATTCCCATTCTGTTAAGAACGTAAATGAAGGCCTTGGAATGTTTGACGGAACTCCCGGACAGTATTTTCATACAAATGAGCGCCGTAATCACATCGCATGGGATTCACTGTGTTTTGACTACGGCAAGGAAAACGTGATCCATTTTCTTCTTTCAAACTGCCGCTACTGGCTCGAAGAATACAGGTTTGACGGATTCCGGTTCGACGGAGTCACAAGTATGATCTATTACGACCATGGCCTTGGAAAAAACTTCACCTCATACAATGACTATTTTGACGGAAACCAGGATGAAGATGCTCTTGTCTATCTTTTTCTTGCCAATAAAATGATACATGAATTTAAACCCGGTGCCATAACTATCGCAGAGGAAATGAGCGGAATGCCGGGACTTGCCGCAGAGACTGAGAGAAAAGGTTACGGTTTTGACTTCAGGCTCTCTATGGGCGTACCTGATTTCTGGATCAAACTGGTCAAGGATACTGTTGACGAAAACTGGGATGTCGGCCATCTGATGCATGAGCTGACACAACACAGGCCTGAGGAGAGAGTTGTCTCATACTGTGAATCACATGACCAGGCTCTCGTAGGCGATAAAACACTTATATTCCGGATGCTCGATGCTGAGATGTACACCGGAATGACAATATCATACCACAGTTTCAATATGGACAGGGGTATCGCCCTTCACAAAATGATAAGACTTATTACCTTCAGCACTGCCGGCGGCGGATACCTGAATTTCATGGGAAATGAATTTGGTCATCCCGAATGGATAGATTTCCCCAGGGAGGGCAATAACTGGAGCTTCAAATATGCCAGAAGGCAGTGGCATCTTGCAGAAAATCCTGACCTGAAATATTCATTTCTGGCAAAATTTGACAGGGAAATGATACGGCTTCACAACAAATTCAGAGTTCTGGATGATCTGTATGTCAACAGAATATATGAAAACAACTATGATAAGGTAATAGCATATACCAGGGGAGAATTCCTTTTTGTATTCAATTTCAACCCGACAGTTTCCTTTACCGATTACGGGATACCTGTGCAGGGGAAATTCCGTGCAGTAATTGACACTGATGATCCGCAGTTCGGAGGATTCAACAGGTTTGACAGAACTGCAGAATACAGATCCATCAGAAAATCTGACAGGCCGACTGTCAACCTTCCTTTGTATA
>JABUEV010000536.1 GCA_013314865.1 Bacteroidales bacterium
TTAAGCAGTGAAACTCACTGGCGGTTTTAGTTTACACAAATATTATAATGCAGAGTTGAGTTTAAAGATAAATTTACTTCTATTTTTGCATTAATTAGTCATCCCCGACATGGTACGCCTGATTGCCCTTATTATTTCCATTGTACTTCAGATCATAGCTGCAGTCATTGTACTCAGGTTTGTAAAACTTACAAAATACAGACTCTCCTGGATTTTACTTTCCCTGTCATTTGTTTTCATGGCAATAAGAAAAATAATACAGCTTTTTGAGCTATTCCGGGGAACTCCGTCATATACCTGGCAGATCATAGACGAATGGATGGGTGTTCTCATATCATTCATGATAATTGTAGGTGTTGTCCTCATAAGAGAACTGTTTTATTCTCTTAAGAAGGCAGAGCTCGACAGGGTGAGGACTGAAAGGAGGGTACTGAACGCAATAATAAACACCGAGGAGAATGAAAAGAAGAGGTTTGCAAAAGACCTTCATGATGGCCTTGGTCCTCTTCTTTCAACAGTAAAAATGTCACTGTCGGCCTTAAGCGAAAAAATAAAGGACAAGACAGGGATGACAATTCTGAATAACACCCAGCATCTTGTAAACGAGTCTATAAATACAATTAAGGAAATTTCAAATAATTTAAGTCCCCATGTTTTATTAAATTTCGGCTTGTCGAGTGCCCTCAGTGCCTTTACATCAAAGATAAACCAGACCAAAGCAATAAGTATTGATTTCAAATCCAATATGGAAAACCAGCGTCTGGAAAATGATAAGGAAGTTGTGATTTACCGTGCCACTTGTGAATTGATTAACAATTCTATAAGGCATTCAGGTGCCTCCAGAATCGAGATTGAACTGAACAAGCACGACAAATTCATTACATTGCAGTTTTATGACAACGGCCGTGGATTTGACACCTCAATCCTGAACCGTGAAGAGTCGAAGGGAATGGGATTATCAAACATTGAGACACGGGTAAGGTCTATTGAGGGGGTCTTTATTCTTGAAAGTTCTCCGGGAAAGGGAACCAGTGCCTTAATCAAAGTAATAGAGTAGTAGGATCATACAGAATCTATGTAAAATGGATAAGATTAGGATCATAATTGCCGACGATCATCAATTGTTCCGCAACGGGCTCAGGATACTCCTTGAAGCATTCCCGGAATTTGAAGTCATTGCTGAAGCGTCAAACGGTGAAGAGTTCCTTAAAGTTCTGATGAACACCGGGGCTGATGTAGCACTGATGGATATCAATATGCCGGAAATGGATGGTATTGAAGCCACCCGTAAAGGCCTCAGACTCTGTCCTCAGCTCGATATTATTGCTCTCTCGATGTATGGCGAGGAAGAGTACTATTATAAAATGGTAGATGCAGGAGTTAAAGGATTTCTACTGAAAGATTCTGACATTAACGAAGTGAAGGAAGCAATTCTTACGGTTAAAAAGGGAGGAAGCTATTTCTCACAGGAGCTTCTTTATCATGTCATTCAAAAGATTAAACACCGTGAAAGTGAAAGCAAATCGGCAAATCTTTCCAGAAGAGAAAAAGAAATACTTCTTAAAATATGCGAGGGCCTTTCAAACCAGCAGATTGCAGATTCACTTTTCATTAGCAAAAGAACCGTCGACAAACACAGAGCCAACCTTCTGAGCAAAACCAACTCAAAAAATACGGCAAGCCTTATTCTTTATGCGATAAAAAACAAACTTATTGAGATTTAACATTTTACAGAAATCCTGATGAGCGAATCACATATTCTCGGACACAAGGGAGAAGAATTAGCAGTCTCACATCTAGTTAAAAAAGGATATAAGATACTTCACAGGAATTGGAAATCGGGCAGAAAAGAACTGGATATTGTGGCTGAAAATGATGATTATGTGGTTTTTATTGAAGTCAAAACTCGCACATATGATCTGAATATCCCGCCCGACAGCCCTGTAAAATTTGAAAAGGAAAAATCAATGATTTACGCCGCTAACAGCTATATACAGAAGTATAATATCTCCAAGGAAGCGAGGTTCGATGTAATAAAAATCGTAACTGAAGGGAAAAATTACAAGATTGAACATATTGAAAACGCCTTTTATCCAACACTCAGGTAACTGATCTATCTGAAGCGCGATTAAATTCCTGCCATAATCTCCGTCAGTACAAAAAGGTTTGATATTTTTACCGGTACAAACTTTTAAAAATATTCTCAACAGACGCGAAACCTTAAACAAATCTTGATATGATTAAAAAAATTTTCCTCTTATCGTTAATTGCGCCTATCCTGTTTCTGACGGTTAATGCACAGAAGAAATCCGCGCCGGCAAGCGTGA
>JABUEV010000537.1 GCA_013314865.1 Bacteroidales bacterium
CAAAAGGATGATCCAAAACCTTTCTTCATCTGTGAATACGCACATGCCATGGGAAATGCAGTTGGAAATCTGCAGGAATACTGGGACGTAATTGAGAAATATAAAAGGCTGATAGGCGCATGCATATGGGACTGGGTCGATCAGGGACTTGCCAAACCTGTGCCCGGCAAAGAAGGTCAATATTTCTTTGCTTACGGCGGGGATTTCGGTGACTTCCCCAACGACGGGAATTTCTGCATAAACGGACTTACTACTCCCGACAGACAGATAACACCCAAGATGGAAGAGGTTAAAAAGGTTTATCAGAATATTTCCGTTACGCCGGTAAATCTCAGGGAAGGAAAAATTAAAATCACAAACAAGAACCTTTTCACTAATCTGAACAAATACAATACTTCATGGATTCTTGAGTGCGACGGCAAAACTGTTCAGGCAGGGGAATTCACAACAGACATTGCCCCCGGAGCATCTGCAGAGGTTACTGTCCCATTTAACAAACTGGATCCTGTGCCAGGCTCAGAATATTTTCTGAAAGTGATGTTCACACTTAAGACTGATGAACTGTGGGCTAAAAGAGGTCACATTGTAGCATCTGAACAGCTTTCTGTTCCTGTTGATAATGCTAAAAAAGCTTTAGTAAGCCCCGCACAAATTCAAGCTCTTGCATTCGAGGAGAACGGGGATGATGTGATTGTCTCAGGTAGCAACTTTAAAGTAACCTTCAGCAAAACTGCCGGCACAATAACCCGGCTGGAGTATTTTAATACCGTACTGTTTGAATCGGAGTCGGTGGTTCTGAGAGGATTCCCGAGAAGAACTGAAGGCCAGCAGCAGCAACCTGCTCCACAGATTCAGTTCACATCAGTGGGAGGACCCCTCCTCAATATTTACAGGGCACCTGTTGACAACGATGCAAGAATGAGGGGAAGGGCAACCAATCAGATGCAGTTGTGGAATCTAAAGCATGAGGTGACATCATTCAGTGCTGCCCGGCTTGATGACAAGCGTGCTGAAGTAAAAGCCGAAATAAAATCCACAGAACCATCAGGCTATTCGGTCAGGACAATCACAACCTACCTGGTGCATGGCAACGGATGGATCGATGTGAATACAACTTTTCTTCCGGACGAGGCATCCTTTTCTCTTCCGAAACTCGGTTTTATCTTTAAACTTAACAAGGGATTTGAGAATGTTGAATATTTCGGAGCAGGCCCATTTGAAAACTATATCGACCGCAAAAGAGCAGCAGATATAGGAAGATATTCAGCAACTGTAGATGACATGTTTGTTCCTTATGTAAGAACACAGGATTGCGGTAACCGGACTGATGTAAGATGGTTAGCTATAACTAACCATTCCGGAAACGGAATGATAGTAACTGCCCCCAATCTGATGAATTTCAGTGCACTTCATTATACTCCGGTTGATCTCGACAAGGCAAATCATCCTTATGAGCTTACGAGAAGGAATGAAACCATACTCACTATTGATCTTGCCGGTTGTGGTCTGGGAAATGGAAGCTGCGGCCCGGGTCCGTTGGAGAGATACCTGGTGAAAACCACAAAAGCTGAGTTCAGCTATTCAATCAGGCCATATACGGCTTCAGCAGGCGATAAAGGATTAATTGCCAGACAAGTTATATCGGAATAATCCGGAGTTAATTAATTAAATTTCTTATCTGAAGAAATCTTTCTCTATCCATTCTGGCGCCAGGTATTTCAATTACCCTGGCGGCCAGAGCGGAACCATATTTTCCGCATTGTTCAAGGCTTGCTCCTCTGGCAAAGCCATAAAGAAACCCTGATGCATAAAGGTCTCCTGCCCCTGTAGTGTCATTACATATGACAGGAACGGCATCAACCTGAACTATTTCGCCAGCCTTTTTCAATATTGAGCCATTTGCTCCGGTTTTTACTACGGCTATTTCACATAATGCAGATAGGTAATCAAGAGCTTCTGCAGGCGGCATTCCTGAAAAAGCTCTTGCTTCATCTTCATTAGCAAACACTATGTCAGCGTATGAGCGGATTATCTTTTCAAAACTGTCCCTGTTTTCTTCCACAACATTATAGCTTGAAAGGTCAACAGCAATTGTCATGTTTTCGCGGGTGGCCATTCTGCACGCAGTGTCCACCAGGTCGTAGTTAGTTATAAGATAGCCTTCGAGATAAAAGATTTGATATCCTTCAAACGTTTCCTGACTTAGATCCTTTGCCCTCATCTCAACGGCTGCTCCCAGATGTGTGGCAAATGTTCTCTGGGCATCCGGAGATATAAGAGTAATTGCAGTACCTGTTGCCGTATCTCTTCGAAAAAGAT
>JABUEV010000538.1 GCA_013314865.1 Bacteroidales bacterium
CTTTCCCCCTGAGGCCATTATCAGTCTTGCAGCTTCCATCGACGGTGCGGCTCCTGATGCATTGTCAACGGCTGCAGTGGCACCTGCAAGACCGTCAAGATGGCCTCCAAGTATTACATATTCATCGGGATATTTCGTTCCGGGAATCCATGCTATTACATTATGGTATTTTACCGGCCCGGGCCGGAAATAGTTCCGGATATCGAATTCCAGTTCAACCTTCTGCCCCTTTTCAACCAGGGATTTTATTTCATTGTACTGTTTGTCAATAAGTTTTATATCCGGCAATACAGGAAGTTTATCCCACGATTCCACCTTATGATACAGGACCCTGACCGGGAAGCTTGACAGCTGTATTGTTCCGAGTGCTCCAGCTTCTCTTATCAATGCCGTAAGTTCAGATTCACCTCCCCTGTCGCGCGGCCAGCCTGTATTGACACCATCTATCAGCACCCATGCATTACGGATGGAATCTTTCATTTTCCAGAATTCTTCAACAGTTTTCGGGGCAATCACCACATGACCCTTTTGTTTTCCTTTTGTACCGGCTGTGTAAGCCGGGGTTCCGAATTCAAGAGACATTTCAGCAGGCGACACCATTCTTCCCCACCAGGGTCCCCTGTTAAAACCCACAGGCAGTTCCCCCGCTTCCTGCATTTCGGCCATCATTCCCCATGAGCGCATGGTGTTAACCGCCCAGACGCAGGCGCTGTAATAATTGTCAGAACCCGTCATGCGCTCACCGAACCGGTTGGTAAGAAAATCAATATGATCCATCACCTTGTTTTCAGTGATGCCCAGCTTAATGATCCTGTCGACAACAGGATCGTTCTGGCCTGTTAATACCGGAACCTCCAGCAAGCATAAAAACAACAGAACAAAAATCTTCCTCATAAAGCTGTCATACAGTTAAATATTATTTTTATCATCCGTGAGTCTATTTGCCGAAGAAACTGCTGAGCCAAAAAGCATTTGCCTCGTTTCGTGAATGAAGTGCCTTTTGGCCGGTATACCCATGACGGTTACCCGGATATATCATAAATTGAAAGGTTTTACCTTCATCCTGAAGACGGGATATTAGATAAATTGAATTTTGCATATGGACATTGTCGTCTATGTCTCCGTGAGTCATAAAGAGTTTTCCCTTATAGTTTGCCGCATAAGTCAGGGCTGATCCATCCTTATAGCCTTCAGGATTGTCCTGAGGTGTGTCCATAAATCTTTCGGTGTAGATATTGTCATAAAGCCTGAAGTCGGTGACCGATGATCCTGCAAATCCGTGAGTCCAGTAGCCGGCGCCTTTTGTAAGAGCGAGGCATGTCATATATCCGCCGTATGAGCTTCCGGTTATTCCCATTCTCTCAGGATCGACATAAGGCTTTTCGCGCAGCCACTTCACCGCATCAATATAATCGAGTATCTCCCATTTTCCGAGTGAGCGGTACAGGTAATCAAGGCCTTTTTTGCCGAAATGTCCTGAGCCGCGGTGGTCAACAGTAAATGTGATGATGCCATTTTGTGAATCCCATGAAGGATTTTCTCCCTGCCACCTGTTGCCCGGAATATTTTTTGAATTCGGTCCGCCGTATATCCTGAATATTACCGGATATTTTTTTGAAGGGTCAAAATTAAGGGGATAAGTTATGATAGCAGGCATGTTGAAGAGTCCGTCGGAAGTCCGGATTCTTACCAGCTCAGCTCTTGAATGTTTTGATGCGTCAAATTCAGGTTTTTCAAACCTGTGTATCTCTCTTATCGTTTTTCCCTTTCTGTCAAAAGCTATTATTGAGCCAGGATCTGAGATATTGCTCCATGTATCCGTATAGTAGGATCCTTTTGGCGAGATGCTTACATTGTGTACACCCGGACCTTTAGTCATCTGGAGCAGGTTTTTGCCGTCAAGACCAATCCTGAAGCAGTGGTTATCAGTTGATTCAGGTCCTGTACCCGTAAAATAGACCACTTTTGCATCTTCATCCACCCTGAGTATTTCATTGACTCTCCATTCGAAATTTGTGAGCTGTGAAATCAGCCTGCCGTCCCAACCGTAGTAGTATAGATTCTCCCAGTCGGTTTTATAGCTTCTAAGTATAAATCCACTGCCGTTTTTCATCACATAAACATCCTCAAAGAACTCAACCCATGTTTTTCTCGCTTCCCTGTAAATTTCATTAAAATCACCTGTCTGAGGGTCAGCAAGGATGATTCTCAGGTCATTCTGGTCGCGGTTCAGAACCTGGACTGCCATTTTCTTGCTGTCGGGAGTCCAGAAAGGCCAGGCGATATACTGGTCGACATTGTAGTCAGTTTTTACCCA
>JABUEV010000539.1 GCA_013314865.1 Bacteroidales bacterium
CTTACGGGATTCAAAGGCAATATAGTGTTTGATTCGTCAAAACCCGACGGAACCATGAGAAAGGTTACGGATGTTTCCGCCCTTAAAGGACTTGGCTACAGTCATAAGATTGATCTTGAAGCAGGGTTCCTTCTTACTTACAGCCAGTACCTCAAATACATTTAACTTATTTTCAATCAGAGTTTTCTGAGAAAAGTTAGCGGAATATTGATAACCAGGTTCTGATCAAGCCGGTCAATCCTGACTATTACCCTGTTATGCTTGCCCGTCTTGATTAGTTCGCCTGTCAGCCCGGCAAGTGACCCTTTCACAACCTCAACATTATCACCCTTTTCAAAATGTTCGCTTGTTACTTCTATTTCTGCATCACTGTTAATGAGCAATCGCAGGTTGTCAATCTGGTTCTGCGGGATTGAGGCAGGCTGTCCCTCAAAACTGACAAACCTTACCACTCCCTGAGCCTGATATACTTTCTGAAATAAGGAAGGAGTGACTTTTACAAAAATATATGATGGCAGAAGCGGCTTTTCAATTAGCTTTTTCCTGTCGCTCCATTGCCTGTAAGTCTTCTGCAGAGGAAGGAATACTTCAATACCTGCTTCGATAAGCCTGTTTCTGACCATCTTTTCTGCCCTCGGATTTGTATAAACTGCATACCACTTTGGTTCCACAGATTTACCATTATGTATTGACATTATCCCTTCCAAAACCGTAACCTGATTATTGTTTTTTGAATTTGCAAATATAAGGAATTTTAAAAAAGTGACAGTCTGAATTTATGCATGCGGAAGTAATTAATTTATGGTTTAACCGTTTTATATAGAATACTTTTTATTGGTTTTTTTATTCAATAAAAAACCCTACATTTGCAGGATAATTAAAATGTTATGCTATGGCTGAGAAGACAAGGTATTCAGATGAGGAGCTTGAGGAATTCAGGCAAATCATATTAAGCAAGCTGGATAAAGCCAAAAGGGATTATGAAATACTTAAATCCAGCATAACTCATGAAGAGAGCAACGACACCATGGATACTTCTCCGACTTTCAAAGTTCTGGAGGAGGGAGCAACTACTTTGTCAAAAGAGGAAGCCGGCCGACTGGCGCAGAGACAATTGAAGTTCATTCAGCACCTTCAGGCTGCGCTTGTAAGGATTGAGAACAAGACGTATGGAATCTGCCGTGAAACAGGAAAACTGATTTCCAAGGAGAGGCTCAGAGCAGTTCCTCATGCAACTTTAAGCATTGATGCAAAAATGAAACAGAAGTAGAGTCTTCTGAGAAGAAAAAATGTTATTCAATAAAAAAGCCGCAATCTGAATGCGGCTTTTATTTTATAATCAATTGAGCACTTTCCTGAAATAGTCAATGGTTTTCTGCAGTCCCTCTTCCAGTCCTGTTACAGGTCTCCATCCTAGTTCTCTTTCAGCAAGGGAAATGTCGGGTCTCCGTTGGCGCGGGTCATCCTCAGGCAAAGGATAATAAACCAGTTTTGATCTTGATCCTGTCATAAGTACTATCCTTTCTGCCAGCTCTCTTACCGATACCTCTGAAGGATTGCCTATATTAACCGGACCTGTAAAGCTGTCATCCGTATTCATCAGCCTTGTCAATCCATCAATCAGATCATCCACATACTGAAAACTCCGTGTCTGGTTCCCGTCACCGTAAATGGTAATATCATCTCCCCTGAGAGCCTGAACTATGAAGTTTGAAATGACCCGGCCATCGTTAATGCTCATTCTCGGTCCGTAGGTGTTGAATATCCTCGCGATTTTTATTCTTACTCCATTCTGCCTGTGATAATTCATGAAAAGAGTTTCTGCACATCTCTTGCCTTCATCATAGCATGCCCTCGGTCCAAGTGGATTAACATTTCCCCTGTAACCTTCGTGCTGGGGATTTATGGCGGGGTCGCCGTATACTTCACTCGTGGAAGCAAGCATTATCTTTGACCGTGTCCTGCGGGCAATGCCAAGGGTATTTATAGAACCCATTACAGATGTCTTGATGGTCTTTATGGCATTGTACTGGTAATGAACAGGAGATGCCGGACAGGCAAGATTGTAAATTTCATCCGCCTCAACGTACAACGGCATGGTTATGTCGTGTCTGATAACTTCAAAATAAGGGCTGTTCATCAGATGAATGATATTCATCTTTGATCCCGTAAAATAATTATCCACACAAATTACTTCGTTCCCGGCCTCCAGAAGTTTTTCGCAGAGATGAGAACCAATGAAACCGGCACCGCCGGTAACAAGAATACGCTTCATTATTGTTTATTTACTGACTATCAGCAAATATAGTTAAAAG
>JABUEV010000540.1 GCA_013314865.1 Bacteroidales bacterium
CCGGCAACTTTGGCTATAAGAAATCCGAAGATTACACCCAAAGCTCCTCCCAAGATACTAAGTATTATTGATTCAACAAGAAACTGTTTAAGAATATCCTGACCTCTTCCCCCTATTGACATTCTGAGTCCGATCTCTTTTGTACGTTCAGTGACCGACACAAACATTATGTTCATAATTCCGATACCTCCGACAAGCAGTGAAATGCCAGCTATTGCACCTAGCAAATAGGTCAGAATATCGGTTATTGATGATACTGTTTCAATCAGTTCTGACTGGGACATGACTCTGAAATCATTTTCATCAGTCTCTTTCAGCTTATGAGTTCTTCTTAGTATCTCTTCTGCTTCTGAGATGGCCGCCGAACTTCTTTCCTCACTTACGGCAGAAGCATAGATACCATTTATATAATCTATGGCTGCTATCCTTCGCTGGACCGTGGTATATGGTGCAAGAATCAGGTCATCCTGATCCTGTCCCATGCCGCTTTCTCCCTTGTCTTCGAGTGTTCCGATAACAAGAAACGGAAGGTTTTTAATCCTGATGCTAAGTCCGACAGGATCAGCGCCTTCTCCAAAAAGATTTTCCACAACGGTCTGACCAAGGATACATACCTTTGCCATGCTTCTGACCTCGTTTGATGTAAAAATTCTTCCGCTTTTTATGCTTAGTTTTCTGATTGTAAGGTATTCCTCGCTCACTCCGTATATGGTTGTCTGGGTATTCTGGTTGCTGTAAATTACCTGGCCGCTTGCACGGACTTCCGGCGAGACCTCTGCAATAGATGCTGACTCGTTCCTCAGAGCCACCACATCAGAATATTTCAGTACCATTGAACTGGAAGCACCCAGGCTTACGCCCCCGCGGCGCATCATGTTAGGCATTATCATTACCATATTTGTCCCCATGGATGACATTTCCTCCCTTATCCTTTGTTTGGAACCCTCACCGATTGCAAGCATCGCTATTACTGATGCAACTCCTATGATTATCCCAAGCATTGTCAGAATAGCTCTTAGTTTGTTTCTTACCAGGGCTCTGACCGCAATTTTCAGTAAATTCGAAATATTCATAATATTGTTGTCTTATCAGGATTCAAATTCTTCAATATTTTCAACAGGAAGGGTTTTAATTATTTCGCTTGCAAACAGCCTTTCCTTCACTTCAGTCTCCCGCAATATCTTTCCATCCCTGAAAATGACATTACGGGTTGCAAACTTTGCAATATCAGGCTCATGTGTGACATAGACTATAGTTCGTCCCCTGTCATTCAGTTCCTGAAACAGTTCCATTATCTCAAATGAGGTTCGCGTATCAAGGTTTCCAGTTGGTTCATCAGCAAGTATAAGAACCGGATCATTTACAAGCGACCTGGCAATTGCGACTCTTTGCTGCTGCCCTCCGGAGAGCTGGTTTGGCATATGATCCATACGGTCTTTAAGCCCTACTGCTTCAAGAGCATTGACTGCCTTTTCCCTTCGTTCTTTTGATCTTATTCTTGAATCGTAAAAAAGAGGAAGCTCAACATTTTCCAGGGCAGTTGTTCTGGGAAGCAAGTTGTATGCCTGGAATACGAATCCGAGCTTTTTGTTGCGAAGCCTTGCAAGCTCATCCTTACTCATTTGTTTTATCTCCTGTCCGTCAAGGTAATATTCACCGGCAGTGGGTTTGTCAAGGCACCCCAGGATGTTCAGCATAGTAGATTTACCTGATCCGCTGGCCCCCATAATTGCGACAAACTCTCCCTTTTTAATTTCAAGATTTATCCCTCTGAGGGCATGGACAATCACTTCACCAACATGGTAATCTTTCCTGAGGTTTTTTATATTTATTATAGTGTTGTTCATTGAGCTTTGTCTTTTAAGTTTTCTCACATCATCCCCCTAGAACGGGAAAGGTCCCCTGGGGCCCTGATCCTGTCTTGAAGATGTGGTTTTGGCTTCAGTGTTGCTCATGGCAATCAGCACTTCATCACCCTCATTCAGCCCTGAAAGTATTTCAACATTTGAGCCGTTTTCAATTCCTACGGTGACAAACACCGGACGGATTCCAGTTTCTCCGTCTTTCATCCACACCATCTTTGTACCTTCAGGCATGGCCGGAAAAGCTCCTCCTGAAGGAATGCCTGCAGGCATATTACCTGAAGACGGGAAATTCATTCCCATGGATGCACTTCCTGAACCCGGATTCATGCCCGTAGCTGTTTGCTGCATTCCCTGCCCGGGCATTGCCCCGGGCTTAATTCCCATCTTCTTAAAGTTTTTTGCCATCATTTTCATCATGTAAGCATTATCGGGAGTAAACCGAAGAGCTT
>JABUEV010000541.1 GCA_013314865.1 Bacteroidales bacterium
TGAAAGTGCCATATAGGACTCCCTGGTCAGAGTTGGCAGTGATAACAATGATTTTCTTATTTTTAATCCTGGCATTCGTTATATAATAACCTTCACTGCCAAGGCCTGACAACCGGCTGTCGAGTTTTAGAGATCTGATAATTGCTGAATTTCCCGGCGTACCTGCAACAACAATTCCGCTCCCTCTTAATCCTTTGACCTCTTTTATATTCCTGCCAAGCAGACCTGTTAATCCTGCCTTCATCTCATTTTCTGAAGATCTTATCAAAGCAGAATTTCCCTCAAATAAATATCCTTTTATGTAAGCTGTATAATGGTCAAGAAGGACCTGATCTTCGATTTCATCGTATCTCAGCCATAGACGGTATCCATCCTCACTGTGTGCCGTATCTGACAGGATCAGCCCTGCAGTCAATAGAAATGTTTTGATCAAATATCTCATAAATAGCAAAATATCATTGTGTTCATTAATCTTACATTGCTGTCAGCAATCGCATTATTATTCCGTAGGTAACAGGAGGAAAATCTAATGATTGCCTGTCCGTAAGGTTGATTCTCTGACAATAATTCTATGCTTGACCACAATTTTACTTACGTTGAATTTTTCAGTATTATTCAGTTTGTTTAAAAGTGAGGAGGCAGCGATTTCACCTATTTCCATTGCAGGATAATCCACTGTAGTAAGGTTTGGTTGTACGACCTGGCTTATCGGTTCGTTATTAAAGCCTGCAACAGCTATTTCCTCGGGGACTTTTATTCCGGCCTTCTTAAGTTCGCAAATAACAGCTACAGCTGTTGTATCATTCGCAGCAAATATCCCGTCGGGTCTGTTGCTCATTCTAAGGATAGATTCAGCAGCTTCTTTGCCTGACTTATTATTGAGTTCACTCACAATGAGCAGTTCGTTTTCAAATTCCAGCCCGTGATCAGCAAGAGCCTGTTTGTATCCGTTAAACCGATCAAAGTAAACATTCCTCAACATACTTCCTCCAAGATGCATTATCCTTCGGCATCCCTGACTTATGAGATGCGAAGTGATCTCATAGCCAGCCCTGAAGTTATCGATAACCACACTCATGCAACCCTGGCATTCTGCTACGCGGTCGAAAAACACCACGGGTGTATCCTTGCTGAGAAGATTACTGAAATGATTAAGATTCTCGGTATCATAGGCCAGACTGACCAGCAATCCGTCAACCCTGCTGTTATAAAGAGTTGATATACATGAGACCTCATGTCTGACAGACTCCTGCGACTGACTTATGATCAGTCCGTATCCATATTTATTTGTAATATTTTCAATTCCTGAAATTACTGTTGCCATAAAGTAGCTGTTAAGTCTGGGAACGACTACTCCGATGGTTTCGGTTCTTTTCTTTCTGAGACTGCTTGCAAATTTATTGCGCTGGTAACCCATTTCAGCAGCCATGGCTTGAATTCTCTCCCTGGTTTCCCTGCGTATATGAGGATGATCCTTCAGGCCGCGACTTACAGTTGAAGGTGAGATGTTAAGAGCTTTGGCTACATCATAAATTGTTACTTCGCTCTTGTTTTTCATCTGTTAGCTTTATCTATCAAAAATAGATAAAAATAAAAAATTTAAGCATTTCATTCAGAAAAAATTGCAACCGATTGCATTTTTTTATTAAATCGGGAACAACCTGTCAGAATTTTGATTAATTTTATAGAATAGTGTGCCGGATCGAAACGCCGGCACAGATTCATTTTCCGGACACTGGAAAAACGAAGGTTGATTAAGGGGTATAAAAGGCAGTTAGATTTATTGGCTTACAATAGCCAATGGATCAATAAAATTTTTTATTCAGAGGGATCGTAAATAAAGTTCAGTGATAACCAAATTTTTACAAGTATGTCATCAATCAGCCTAAAATCCTTCGGTATCCAGGCTTTGTTAATTTTTACCAGCTTAGGATGCCTGGCTCAGAAAATTGCAACCTTCGAAGTCACACTTCAAAAGCCTTCATATGGCATAGAGATTCCTGTGAGTGTGAATCTGGACGAAGTGACCTGGGCTTCAGATACACTATTGAACCTTGTGGAAGTCAAAGGGATTAACAGAATTAACATTCCGTTTCAGATTGATCAGGGTAATACCCGGACTCTTTACTGGCTGGTGTCAGGCGGAGTATCCCAGGGAGAAAAGCATATATATGAGCTTGTAAAAGAGAGGCCGGCAACTCATGATGAAATAACAGCCTCTTTTAATGACGGGGCTCTTACCCTGCATAAGGGAAGCAAGAATCTTCTCCGGTACTATTATAAAACGGTATATCCTCCGGCTGGTGTCGACA
>JABUEV010000542.1 GCA_013314865.1 Bacteroidales bacterium
CAGTGTCTACGACCTTCGTCGGTCAGTGTCTACGACCTTCGTCGGTCAGTGTCTGCGACCTCCGTCGGTCAGTGTCTGCGACCTCCGTCGGTCAGTGTCTGCGACCTCCGTCGGTCAGTGTCTGCGACCTCCGTCGGTCAGTGTCTGCGACCTCCGTCGGTCAGTGTCAAATGCCTGAACCCTGAGCACTGCGCAAAAATCGCTAATTTTCAGCCCTTGATATTAAAAGCCTCTTTTATTTTATCAACATAATCCAGCTTTTCCCAGGCAAAGAATTCCACCTTTTTGGTATAGACTTTTTTACCGTTGTTATTTACAACTCTTGGTTTACTGCCAGGTACTTCATAGTAGACTTCCACTTCTTTTACATAATTGTCTCTTCCGAAGTGACCGTATGCTGCAGTAGGCAGAAAGACAGGATTTTTAAGGCCGAATCTGTTTATAATTGCATAAGGCCTGAGGTCGAATATTTCATTTATCCTTTTGGCAATTACCCCGTCTTTAAGGATTTTCCCCTTTGAATCCTTGACTTTTGCAGTTCCGAAAGTGTTCACATACAGTCCGACCGGTTCAGCAACACCAATGGCATATGCTACCTGGATCAGCACCTGATCGCACACGCCTGCGGCCACCATGTTTTTGGCAATATGCCGTGCCGCATAGGCCCCTGAGCGGTCAACTTTTGATGGATCCTTTCCAGAAAAGGCACCTCCGCCGTGTGCACCATGACCCCCGTAGGTGTCAACTATAATTTTCCTGCCTGTTAACCCGGTATCACCATGAGGACCGCCAATGACAAATTTACCTGTTGGATTGACAAACAGGCGGTAGTCCTCCCTGAAAAGCTTCTGAACACGCTCGGGAAGCGTTTTTTTAACCCGTGGAATCAGGATATTCTGAATATCTTTTTTGATATGCTCCTGCATCTCCTTTTCAGCTGCTTTGACAGCCTTTTTGGATTTGTTTTCAGGAACCACAAACTCGTCGTGCTGTGTGCTTACGACTATGGTATTGATCCGGAGGGGATTATTGTTATCATCATATTCTATTGTTACCTGTGATTTGCTGTCAGGCCTCAGGTATTTCATATGTTTTCCTTCCCGCCTGATTTCTGCCAGTTCCTGAAGGAGAATATGCGCAAGCTCAATGCTCAGGGGCATAAAATTATCCATTTCGCGGCATGCGTATCCAAACATCATGCCCTGATCGCCTGCTCCCTGTTCTTCAGGCTTTTCCCGTACAACTCCCTGACGTATGTCGGTCGACTGCTCGTGAATGGTTGATATAACTCCGCATGAGTCACAGTCAAAACGGTATTCGGCTTTTGTGTAACCAATATCTCTGATAACCCGTCTTGCAGTTTCCTGAACGTCAACCCATCCCTCGGTCCTAACCTCTCCTCCGCATACTACAAGTCCTGTTGTGACAAAAGTCTCACAGGCAACTTTGGATTCGGGGTCCCATTTTAAAAATTCATCAAGCAACGCATCTGAAATCTGGTCAGCAATTTTATCAGGATGACCTTCTGAAACTGATTCTGAAGTAAATAAATAACCCATAATGCAACTTTTAAATTGGTTAACAAATAAAGGGAAGTTTGGTTGACTGGCAGACAGAAAGTTACTGTTTTAGCATTTTTTTCTGTGGTTGCAATCAGAACAAATCTTTCCACTTAAAGATTTGCAAAGCAAATAAAAAAAACTTGAAAACAAAAATCCTATCCTATGGTAAGTTTACGGAAAACCTCCTCGAGGTTGCTTTCTTTTTTCTGGAGTGATAAAATTGTCAGGTTGTTTCTTACTGCAAATGAAAAAATTAGCGGCCGTATGTCATCCGCAGTATCTGCTTCGATCAGGTATTCATTTTCCTTTAACATTTTAACGGAACCAACGGATGCTATATCCGTTAACTCGTTTGAATTTATCGCTCTGTCAAACTCAACATGAAGATATTGTTTTGCCTTGCTGATGATTGAATAAATCTTTTCTTTTTCTTCATTGGCAACGATGGATCCCCTGTCGATAATTATAATCCTGTGGCATATAGCCTCAACTTCCTGCATGATATGGGTTGACAGCATAACTGTCTTATCTATACCGGTTTCCCTGATAAGATTTCTGATTTCAATTATCTGGTTTGGATCGAGCCCGGATGTAGGTTCATCAAGAATCAGTACTTCAGGATTGTGTATCAGCGCCTGGGCAAGGCCGACTCTTTGCCTGTAGCCTTTTGATAATGCTCCTATCTTTTTGTTCTGTTCAGGATCAAGACCGGTTATTTCAATTATTTTGTCGAGAAGTTTTTTATCCG
>JABUEV010000543.1 GCA_013314865.1 Bacteroidales bacterium
TGTTAAAGGTTTTAAAAGCTTCATTAATATTGATATTGTCAACGACAAAATTGCCTTTTGCAATGAAAGATTTGTTCAGATTCCGGACAAGAAAGCCACTTCCTGCTATCTTACCTTGCTGTGAGTCAAATTCAACGGATTTGAAATTAATCTTTCCCGGTTCAAGGTTAAGAGAACTTCTTACCTTGTCTGAACGGAATTTTTTATAGACAAGTGACTCAAAATCAAGATTAAGATCAATATTCACATCAGTTGGAAGGCTAAAAGCTCTTTTGGATGATCCTTCATCCCGGGAACTATTTTCAGCCATCATAAAGCTTTCAGGAGTGACTGACGGAGATTTCAGATTAATCCATCCGGTTAGCAATGAAGGTGCTCCTGCCAGCCATTCCGGGAAATTATTAAGTTCTCCGTCAACCCGGAATTCCTGATCATTAAGTACAATATGAAAGTTTTTAAATGCAGTACTTTCTGAGAAGCTGATGCCGCCTGTTACATTTTCAATCCGAAGATTGCGGTTACCGAACCTGAGTCCGAAGGAATTGAAGACAGCTTCTGATCTTGAATTCAGATAAAGTATGTCGGCTATCCTGTAATTTTCCTTAGCCGGCATATTTCCAGAGAGTTTTATGTCGAGACTGACAGACCCTTCAGCTTCTTCAATGTTTCTGAGGCCGAGAAATTTCAGCAGTTCAGCCGGAATAAGAGTCCCTGTGAAATCCAGAGTGGCATAGGGATTTCTGAAATTATTCATTTTAAAAGCCCCTCTGTACTCAGCAGAACCAAGCCTTGCAGTAAATCCTTCAATTCTGAAAATTCCGGTCTCCGGACGGCTCTTTTCACCATTCGATAGAAAGCCGTCAAATGAAAGCCTGTCAAGTTTCAGATTTGACTTTTTGTAAGCAATGCTGGCATTTTTAAGTGACCAGATTATTTCATAAGATGGATCCTGAGTCCGGGAAGAAACACCTTTTATCTTGCTTTCAAGCTTAAGTATACCTGAGGGATTATACTCAACAGCACGAGCACGATATTTGTCCGGAAAATATTGCGGGATCTGTGAGATGTCAATATTTTTTCCTTCCACCTTAAGATCCAGGTAATTGTCAGAGGCTATATAACCCGACAGGATAATATCCCAGTCGTCAATGCCCATTACAGCCCTGTTAAAGAAAACTCCTTTGGCATTTTTCCTGAGGGCCAGATCAAGTTCGGCAGGCACAGCCATGTCAAGTCCTGTACCGTTAAGACTGAACCTGTTAACTAAAAGATCTGAATTTGTTTCAAAGTCAATATTATCGCCCTTTATCCTGCTCTTGATCCAGCCGTTTCTTATTACTCCCCTGATAATGAGTTCAGCGTTTCTGTCATCATATACTGAATAGACATTATCAAGATTTATCCTTTCAAAGTTGAGGGTACCAGCCTCATTGTCTTTTCCCTGTTTCCCGGCTGAAACATCATAATTGTCTTTTCCGCCGGCATCAGTAAACAGGTTCAGCTTTCCATTTTTTACACTTATACTTTTAAAATTATACACTCCTTTAAGAAGGCTTATCAGCTTGAAGTCAATTGACACTGACCTTGCAAAGAGAAGAGTGTCAGTATTTATTCCAGGGAAATTATTACTGCTGAAGTCGGTAGAGGAGTGGATCAGGACATTTTTGAGCTCCACCGTTGCTTTGGGAAATTTTTTAATGAGCGATAGCCTGTAGGGGCCGGTTTCAATTTTAGTTGAGAAATTGTTGTTAAGAATGTTAAGGATTATTCTTCCCGTCTTTTCCTGGAAAAGTAATGAGAGGATAAGAAGCAGAGCCAGCACAACGGTCAGAAATATTGCCGACAGCTTTAATCCCTTAATAAATAGTTTCAAATTCATTTCAATGCCGGGAGTAAAATTCCGCCGGCAAAGTTAACTCATTTGTAAATATGATTTTATCTCAGCAAAAAAGTGAGATTATCTTCTTCGCCAAGTTCCAGCGGTTGGAATCCTTTTCTGAAAATTCTCGCTTTTCTTGGGCCAATAAGGTGAATTTCAGTGTCTTCCAATAACAGAGAAGTTCCTTCCCTCAGGCCAACGACCCACTTGTCAGGGTTTGCCTCAATGAATTCAAGAATTCTCTGTTCTCTTGTTTCACCGGCGTGACCGGCAGGATTTACATCGAGATAATGCGGATTAATCTGGAATGGTACGAGGTTAAAGGCGTCGAATGATCCAGGGTGAACTATGGGCATATCGTTGGTGGTCGTTATTGTAGGGCAGGCTACATTTGCTCCGGCACTCCAGCCTATATAAGGTGTT
>JABUEV010000544.1 GCA_013314865.1 Bacteroidales bacterium
CAGTCTGCATGCCGCTTTGTGAAAGTTCCACACCGGCAGCCTCAAGCAGGGTGGGAGCAAAGTCAATAAAACTTACAAGGTCAAAGACTTCACGTCCTCTTTTTTTAATCCCTTTTTTCCACATAATTGCCAGCGGTATGTGGTTTGAAGGATCATAAGCCTGCCCCTTTATCCTGGGGAAAGGCATCCCGTTATCGGATGTAACTATTACAATGGTGTTATCGAGCAAGCCTTTCTTATCAAGGGATTCAATCATCTTTACAAGGTGATTGTCAAAATGCTCAATTTCAAATGCATAGTCAAGCATGTCGGTCTTCACGACATCATTGTCAGGCCAGTAACTGAATACTTTATCGATATCTGTAATTTTTTTGCCGCCTTTACTGATTCCTGAGCCATACTCATATCTCCTGTGAGGCTCAAGTGACCCGTACCAGAAACAAAATGGTTTTGACGGATCCCGTTTTTCAAGAAACGATTCAAAATTTGCGGCATAGTCAATGTCTGATATTCCGGATGAGGGAGGCTGAAGCCGTTTTTCATTGAATTGTTTTCCTGTCAGCTCCCTGGGATTTCCCAGGCTATCGAGCGCCACTCCCGGAGCCCATCCTTTGGCTGTATAACCGGTTTCATAGCCGCTTCTGCCCAGCACCTCAATGAATGATGTGTATTTTGCAGGAAAATAGGGCACGTGATTAGCCGCCTCTTCAAGCTGCCAGCTGTTTCTGCCGGTAAGCAGACATGCCCTTGATGGTGATGATTTTGCATTGGGGGTGTAAGCGTTGCGGAACAAAATTCCCTGCCTTGCAACCATGTCAAACCCCGGCGTCTTCACCCATTTGCATCCGTAGGCACTCATGTGCGGAAAGGAAATGTCATCGCCGATTGCAATGAGAATGTTGGGTTTCTCAGGAATTTCAGATTTACAGCCAGGGATAACTGAGAGGGTGGAAATGCAGAAAAGCCCTGCCCCCAAAAATATTGATCTTTCCTGTAATCCTTTGGTAAGTGAATTCTTCATTTTGGTTCTGGTTGCACGATTTAAATTAAAGGCTTATTAGCTAAATGATTCTAATCCCCGGCATTAACCAGGGGTCTGGAGTCCATTCTGAAAACCAGTGTGCCTCCGTCAAGAATTTCGCTGTGAGTTAATTTCGTCCCTTCAAATGGTTTTCCGTTCAAAGTGGCTGATCTGACATATTTGTTGAATTCACTGTTTTTTTCAGCCCTTATTGTAAATGTTCTGCCGTTACTAAGATGAATCCTTATTTGATTAAAAAGCGGACTGCCGGTCTGGTATTCGGGAATACCCGGCGTCACCGGATAGAACCCCATTGCAGAAAAAACATAAAATGCTGACAATCCTCCTCCGTCTTCATCGCCCGGAATTCCCATCAGATCATTCCTGAACCATGTATTTAAAAGCATTCTGACCCGTTTCTGTGTCTTCCAGGGCTTGCCTGCGAGGTTGTAAAGATACGGGATATGCATAGAGGGTTCGTTCCCCATTACAAACTGCCCGACATTACCGGTTGCATCGGGCATTGTAGAATAATACTGCCATTTTGATCTGCCTAATCCTTCAGTAAATAACTGATCAAGTTTCCGGTCAAAATTTTCTTTTCCTCCCATCATGGATATAAGATCATCAAATGCATGATAAGGCTGCCAGATGTATGTCCATCCATTGTTTTCATCATAATAATCACGGGCACCCATACCCCCGTCGAAGCGGTAATCAAATGGTTCAATCCATTTGCCTTCACTGTCTTTAGGATGATAAAAGCCTGTCTCTGTATTGAACAGATTCCGGTAATTAAGGCTTCTTTTTATGAAAAACTCATAATCCTCATTTTTACCCAGGATTTTGGCTATCTGAGACATGCACCAGTCGTCGTAGCATGATGCCAGCGTCACAGCCACAGATTGTCTTTTTTCAAACGAGTGAACCTGAGGTACCGTTTCTGTTTCACCTTTTCTTAGTCCGGGGAAGTATCCATTCTTGTCATAAAACTCATCCAATACGGTAGCGTCACCTTTCACCCACGGCAATTTGGTTTCATAAAGAATGGTCTTTTTCAGATGTCTGTATGCCTCTTCAAGATCAAAGCCTCTTATGCCCTTGTTCCATGAATCAAGTATCATTGCTGCTGAATGGTTTCCGTTCATTGCATGCATGTCGCCGTTTATTGCAGGGAAAGTGGGCATCCAGCCCGATTGCCTTGCCATCCGGATATAGGAATTTATTTTTTCATCCTGCCGGTCAGGATTAAGAAGCACCTGAAGCGGATGCAAGGCAAG
>JABUEV010000545.1 GCA_013314865.1 Bacteroidales bacterium
GTTTCAAAGTAAGATACACCTGCCGGTTCAGATTCAGTCAGGTATTTTAAACTTCCAATGGTCCATGCCGCACCGAATAGTGACATAAGACGCGGATCAATCTGGGGCGGAACTCCACTGCCTGTGTAAGGCTTTTCGTAGTATTCAGTATTTGCATTAAACCTTCTCTGAATATTGATCGGGGAGACCCATATCCCTTTACCTGACGAAAAAGTTTTTGCACTCATGACTGTATCTTTCTGTGCAGTGGTATTTTCGGCAAGCGTTCTTAGATCAGATGCATGCTCTTGAGGATGAATTGAATAACATATCAGGTCATTAAGCTTTGAAGCGGGACGATACCGGTTAAGCTGTGCAAAATTGGCATTGGTTCCTGTTGCAATCTTTACATCAGGAAATGCATTTTTTAACCTTATTGCCAAAGAATCGGCAACACAATCGGGGGTAGTGCTTTCTGATTTGTGAAGCAATAGGATAACTGCCGGGGATAAATCCTTATTTTTCAGCCATTCTATAAATGCAATTGCTTCCTTTGAGGCCTGATCATCAAAGAAAAGGGCAAATTCAGTTTTATAACCCAGCCTCTTCGCTTCAGCGACTGCCCTTTCAGCTGTGTCAATCCATGAAATATCAAAAAGATGCAAATCAATTCTGTAATGATCGAATCCCAACTTCGACAGGATTTGAATTTCTGTTTCTGTGAGGGGCTGAGGTCTTGATGACCTGCATATTCCGATCTTTGGCAGACTTATCTTACAGTTTCTGAAAAGTGTGAGAGTCTCGGTTCTTTTTATCTTCCTAAAACTAACAGGTCTCCCTGTCAGTCTAAATTCAACCTTTTGATTTATTTTTTTGCCTATTTCCAAAGTTACAGGAAAGGGAAGTCTGAGAGGAGTACTGTATGTTTTATATGAAGCGTCCGTCCAGTTTCGCTGGTCTTCAGTTTCAAAAATATCACCCTCGAAATTCAGAGTGTAATCAAAACCTCCGGTACAGCATTTCATAGATTTTATATCAGTGAATGGCTGAAAAGGAGCAATATTCACTGGAAATTCAGCATATTCCTTTTGGCCGTCTGGGCGGGTTATTTCACAAGCCTGACCGGAATATCCTTCAACAGGATGAAGAACGCAGATACCTGCCCTGTTTTTTTCAAAAGGAGTAAGGGCCTCACCTTCAAAGCTGAAAACTACACTGCTGTCAGGATTGCCTATGATAACGGTTTTTGAAATCAGTTCAGATTCTCCTGATTTATAAAGAGATTTATATTTAATAATAAATGAATCAGGAAACACATTAATAACCTCTTCGCTTTTGACAGGATTTATGGTAAGCCATTCTTTGTCGCGGACAGCCTGGTAAATCATTCTTATTAATTCATTTACACCTGCCTTTATATATCGAACGGCTCCGTTCTCATAAATCATTGACAAATTGCCAGCGGTAAGTTGCAGTGGCTTGCTTTCGTCAACTTGGGTGCCGTCCGGAATACAGTGATGCTGGAGGGCTCTGTTTGAGACTGAATCTGAATATTCCTTCATTATTCCCTGATATTTACATTAACTATTTTGCTGAAAATGTATGGTTGTACATCTAACCGGGAACCGGAGGAAAACCTGCTGATAGTCAAATTGTTCCCTGACACAAATGACGCAAGAGCCGTGTTGGAGTATTCTTTAAGGGTTACTTTATCAATGAAAATGCTGTCAAAGTTTTCAGCATAGAAGAATTCGCGAGACCTGAAAACAGAACCTTCAAATTTATTATAGTTTGCAGAGCTGGTTTTTCTGTGACTGAAATATGAATTATTGACAATCATTTTAAAGAGCCTGGCAGTATCCCCATAAATATAGAAGGCTTTAAGAATACCTTCAGCTTTAATGTTTTCGAACCTGACTGATGTAAACGGCTGGCCAGTTTGCCAGAGTCCGTCCTTGAAGTTATAGATGAAGAAGTTGTCTACATTATTAACGGTTATATCTTTAATATACCAGTTTCCACTCTTTAATTGAGGTTTTTGATCTATCGGCGAAAAATGTACAAATGCTGAAAGCATATTGTTGCGATTCTGGATTTTGTGGGCGTATTCCCCGGGTCCCCATAAATGGCATCTCTCAACTTTCAGGTTTACACAGCCCATGCGAAACCCGTTGCAGGAAGTGTTTATCTTGCAGTTGGAAACAGAAAAGTTTTTATTTACTTCAAGGGTTAGAAGCTTTGATTCCCATCCAATTTATCTTGTCTCCAACCTTAATATTATGCTTATCAGTAAATCCGCCTATTACTTCAACAACATAAACA
>JABUEV010000546.1 GCA_013314865.1 Bacteroidales bacterium
CCTTGCACAGTATATTGAAAGCAGACCTGTTTATTCACTGCTCCAGGGGTGGGTGGCACATGACGGTTATGTTTACATGACAGGCTTATCAAACGGACCGACTTTTTCTTCTCTTGTGCCCGGAAAAGGTTATGATTACTTTGATTATGATGATAAAAGCTATACATTTTCAGGCGATTTCAATCTGAGCGACGTGGTGGCAAACCTTGGATTCAGTGGAGATGCATATTATCATGGATTTAATTTGCTTGGCAATCCTTTTTCATGCGGACTTAGCTGGGATTACATTGTTAACAGCGGCTCTTACCCTGCAAATACCAGCAGGGCTCTCTACTTTACTCGCGATAACCGGCAGATGACTTATGCCAACGGTGTGGGAATACCATCCGATGTCAACGGCATAATACCTCCCATGCAGGGATTCTTCAACAAAACATACAGCTCCGGAAATTCAATCACTTTGCCTCTTGCCGCACGGACTCACAATAACATTCACGACAGGTACAAAAAAGGACCTGAAGATATTATACCGCTTATCAGGTTTGAATACTCGGAAAATTCTGCCAAAGATGAGACAGTTGTAAGATTCGATGATGAAGCCAAAACCGGTCTCGACTATGAATTTGATGCGGTTAAAATGTATGTCTCGCAGAAACAACCATACATTTACTCAGTTACTTCCGGATTGAAGTTCGCAATCAATGCGCAACCGTTTCCTGAACAGGAAGTTGAAATCCCTCTCGTTGTCAATGTTACACAATCAGGAAATCACTTTCTTAAAGCCACCCAGATACAGGGACTGAACAATTATTATCTGACTCTTACAGATAATGTAACCGGCTACAAGACAGATCTGAAGAATCTCCCGCGGCTCATTTTTAATGCACCTGCAGGAACATATACCGACAGGTTTGTGCTTAAGGTCAGCACATTCCCGACAGGAATTGAAAATCCACTGGTTCAGGATAAAAGCTTCAATATCTACCAGGCTTACGGACTCCTGAATATTGAGCCCCTTGCTGATGCATGGAACGGCAAATCCGGAACCATAAGAGTGCTGGATCTTACAGGCAAGCCTGTTAACATTTATGATAACACAGAGTTTAATGTAAACTCGGTAATCCAGCTTGAGCCTCCCTCAGTAAAAGGCCTTTACATTGTTGAAATAAGGTCAGGCTCTCTTAAATATACGGGAAAAGTAATAATAAAGTAAGGTGAGAAGTGATTCTCTTATTTTTAAATCATCAAAGAAAAGCGTTCGTACAGAAATCACTAAAAACTTAAATTTTAAAAGAATAAATTGCAGAAAATAAAGACCTTTTGAAAGATATTGCTCATTATATTTAAAAAACTACTTTTGTATATTAATCTAATTGTTCGTTATCCCGTACCGGCAGGGTATTAAAAGAATGAATCAAAAAAGGTCATATAAGAAACCGGAGATATCAAGAGTGGAGCTTGACAACACCATCTCTCTGGTGATGATGACGGAAATCCCTCCGAACCCTCCTCCCAGACCGCGCGGTAAGGGTATTGACAAGAAGGGCCTTGATGAACCGCACTTCCAGAGTCCTTTCGGAGATAAGCCTTTCGGATGATTTATAATATTGTATTAGCTTCACATAATAAGGTTCTGTGAAAGGAGTTGTTCTGTGACTTTTGTCACATAAGCGGCCGGGAATACTGTTTATAACATATTTTTTCTTAACTTTTAACGTTCAAATAACCTAAAGCCAACTCTCATGAAATACAGGTTTATTTTGCTCATAGTATTTACCCTGACTGTCATTTCTTCCTTTTCACAGCCGCCGGAAGTAATTTACCAGGGCACTGTTGCAAGGTCAGGCTTTATAAACAATGGCTCATACGGTCCCTTTAACATAGGTTTCAACTTTACCTTTTTTGGAAACACCTATACCCAGTTTTATGTCACATCGAACGGTTTGGTGCTTTTCGGTGCAGGGTCAACTGACGGTACAGAAGATCCGATTCCGACAGCTGCAACTCCCAATAACTTCATCGCCGCCTTCTGGGACGACCTGACGGTTGACGGATCAGGAAACATACTTTATACTACTGTCGGAGCATCACCTAACAGGAAGCTTATCATACAATCGAGGAATATGGGATTTTATCCTTTTCCTCCGTTTTTCGGGACTTTTTCAGTGATTTTGTATGAAACGACTAATGTTGTCCAGGTTCAATACCGTCTGATTGTTGACAAGGTATCTCAGAGAGCTCATGGCAGTAGTGCAACAATAGGACTTGAAAATGCCGACGGCACTG
>JABUEV010000547.1 GCA_013314865.1 Bacteroidales bacterium
GCTTCCATCCTCATTATCAGTTGTAAATGAGTAATCAAGGTTATTATACAATGCCCCGCCAGCCGCCATAAAATCCCAGCCTTCGGTGCGGTAATGAACATCCTCTGTACCGCTGAATCCTGTCTCATTGTCACCGATCGGTTTGTTAAGCCCAAAATTCATTTCTACTGTTACCGGCGGCTTTGCATAGTGAAAATTAAATATGGATACTGCAGGATGTGGATTTTCAACTTTTAATTTTCCGTTCTGTATGTTCTGAGAAATGAGATGCCTTAAAGGAAGCTGGCTTTCAATGCTGTCAATGAAGCTTGTCATGTGTTCCTCCCATGCATCAAGAGCTTCCAAATCTCCAAAATAAGGTTCATTGCAGACTTCGTAGTAGAGATTGTCAAATTCATTGCACTCTTCCAATATTTTTCTCACCATTTCTTCCTGTATCCGTAGCAGTTCAGGATGCCTGAGAGACAATACTTCCTTGTGATCCCTGATGATTTCCAGATTATTAATGTTATTTTCAAAATAAACCGGGCTTAGTTTCCATTGAACTGTGTCATAGAAATTTGAAAACAGATCCAGCTCAACAACGATATCATGTTTCCCTGCTTCCCTGATAAAGTTTTTCAGTCTGCTGAAATAAGCAGTGTCCCATCTTGTCAGATCGAATTTATTACCTCCTCCGTTATATCCGGGCTGATCACTTCTTGCCCAGGGACAAATAAATCTGCCGTAGGCCGGAGCCAATGTGTTTTTTTCGATATTGAATGCTCCCTGCGGTTCAACATATATTCCTGAAAACGTTCTCGTTACATTCAGTTCATTTTCAGCGAGTTCATTAAGGTAAGCAATATAATCGAAATCAAGGTTCATAACAGCACCATAGTGTTCAGTAGACCCGATAAGAACGGCAGGTTTACCCCTGAAAAGAAAATAATGGGGATTATCCGGGTGAAGACTCAACGGAGGAATATTTTGACTGCAGGATAAGAGGAATACTGCAGTCAGAAACAGAATGAAATAAAGGAATTTAATTCGCATGGCAGAATATAAGAATTATATTGTTATAAGGTGAGGAACCTGATTTGCCTGTTAAGGTTAAAATTATGATTTTTTTTAATACTGTCCGGAAAAAGTATATCAGTTATTCTTAAATTATTAATTAATTGTAACTTTTAGAGTCTTGATTTACAATAGGATAAAAATTATTTTTTCCGGAAAGATAATGCCAGCATTTTTAATCATGTGCTCATCCTCCCGATAAATCGGGACAGGCTCTCCCTCGTTTCACTCAGGTTTCCCCTCTTCATGGAATAGAGAGGGGAATGAGAGGGGGAGAGTTCGTAAAAGGAAATCTGTTTTTAGTCAGGAACTTGCAGAAAAATTTGATAATATTGTAATTAATTTGAAGTTTTACCGGGAGAATTAACATGTCAAATATGAATAAGCTGATAAAAGGACAAAATGCCGGGAAAATAACTGCCTGGTTTTTTACTATAACAAGGATAGCTATCGGATGGCATTTTTTATATGAAGGTGTTTCCAAGCTTATAGACGGAAGCTGGAGTTCGGCTCCTTACCTTGCTGGGTCCAAATGGATATTTGCTCCCCTCTTTACCGCGATGGCTTCAAATTCTGCAGTTATCTCTGTAGTTGATTTTATCAATATCTGGGGGATGATACTTGTCGGGCTTGGTCTTATTACTGGATTGCTTGTCAGGCTTGCCAGCGGAGCAGGAGCAATTATGCTGTTTTTCTATTTTGTGGCTTATCCCCCCGTGCCAGGTTATACAGTTGGCGTTCCTGTGGAAGGCAGTTATCTGTGGGTAAACAAAACACTGATTGAATTTTTTATACTTCTTGTTTTTGCTTTTACCGGTCCGGAATATCATTTTGGACTCGACCGGCTTATAAAAAGATGGAAGGAGGAAAAAGCCCGCAAACCTGTTCCGGATAATCCTGGAGATAGTAACTATACAAAGGGAAGGAGGGAGGTTATAAGAGACCTTGTTTCTGTTCCTGCACTCGGAGCATTTGCATACGCTCTTTACAGGAAAAGAAAATGGGACAGCTTTGAGGAGAAACTACTGAAAGTGAAGGGTATTGATGCAAACACAAGTGCCACCTTGCTCACTTTCAACTACTCAACTCTGAGCGATCTTAAAGGCCAGGTGCCAAAAGGGGTGATACGTTATACGGACAGCAACGGACAACCGGCTGAATTCGAACTAAGCCGTATTGTGATGGGAGGAAACCTCATCGGCGGTTGGGCTCATGCCCGGGA
>JABUEV010000548.1 GCA_013314865.1 Bacteroidales bacterium
ATTGTTAGATATCATCAGCATAATGGCTGCAGCATGTCTCGATCTTGAAGGATATTCATCTATATGGCGGGCTTTTATTTCATAATCAGGCCTGAACCGGTACATATAAATCCTTCCATACTCTTTAAGTTCGCGGGCAAACTCCACTGCAAGGGTCTTGTGTAACTCAGGCCGGAAATATCTCAATGCGTTTTTCACTGCCAGCTTTTTCTCCTTTTCCGTCAGAACATCTTCCCGTTTAGGTGCATGATTTATATCGGGGTCATATAATTTAGGAGCGGGAAGTGATCCGGGAATTCCCTCCGCAACCAGAGTTTTAAAATCACCTGAAGCCATAATGATCGTGTTAGGTTATAAGGTAAAGTTAGGTAAAAAAAGAAAAACCACTCCGTAATGGAGTGGTTGAAATTTGCTATCAAGATGGTGGTTTCAGATATCAGTTTCCTTCACTATCTCATCGTCAACAAGAATACGTCCGCAGTATTCACACACAATTATTTTCTTTCTCGACTTGATATCCAGCTGTCTTTGCGGCGGAATCTGGTTAAAACATCCTCCGCAGGCATCACGCTGGATCGACACCACTGCCAGACCGTTCCTGGCATTTGCTCTTATCCTCTTATATGCAGTAAGAAGTCTTTCTTCAATAACTGACTGGATTTTTTCAGACTTATTGTAAAGGTTTTCCTCTTCTTTCTGGGTGTCAGAAATAATCTCATCAAGTTCAGCCTTCTTGTGGTCAAGGTCATTTTTTCTTTCAGCAAGTGTGGCTTCAGATTCTGCTATGAGTACTTTCTTCTCATCTATCTGAGCTGTGAATTCTTTTATTCTCTTATTTGCCAGCTCGATTTCAAGATTCTGGAATTCTATTTCCTTTGTAAGAGAATCAAATTCCCTGTTATTCCGCACATTTTTCTGCTGTTCTTCATATTTTTTTATAAGAGCCTCTGATTCCGCTATTTCATTTTTCTTTTTTAAAACAGCCTTTTCAAAGTTAACCACTTCTTCCCTCAGATTACCGAGCCTTGTTTCCAGTCCAGCAATTTCATCTTCAAGGTCCTGAACTTCCAGTGGCAATTCACCCCTCAGCGTTTTTATCTTATCAATTTCCGAATCAACCTTTTGCAGTTTATAGAGTGCTCTCAGCCTCTCCTCAATTGATATTTCGCTTTCGTAAGTTTTAGTTTTTTCCATTTTTACAGATAGTTTATCGGATTTGTATTTATCTCTGAAAACCGGACTGCAAATTTAGGGAATTTTTTAATAATCAGATCGTATAAAATCTCAAGTGCAAATTTTTCTGTCTCGTAATGCCCGGCGTCAACCAGCAGTATCTGGTTTTCTGTCTCCAGAAAAGTATGGTATTTAATATCTGCGGTTACAAATGCATCAGATCCTGAAGCAATTGCATTGTTCAATAAAGCGGATCCAGCTCCGCCGCATACTGCTACCTTTCTGATTTTTCTGCCAGAGAGGCCTGAGAATCTAATATGAGAATTTCCAAGGGAGACTGAGACTTTTTTAAGGAAATCTGTTTCAGGCAGAGGTTCCCTGGTTTCACCGGTAACGCCCATGCCTTCAGAAATGTTGTTATTTAAAAGGGGGTACAGGTCATAGGCGACTTCTTCATAGGGATGTGCTTCCAGAAGTGCATTTACCACTTTGTCTTTTAAGTGAGCATAAAGAATTGTCTCGAAGCGTATCTCCTCTTCAAAATGAATTTTCCCCTTTTCGCCGATAAAAGGTGAAGATGCTTCATTACCCCTGAAGCTTCCTTTTCCCTGTACTGTAAATCCGCATTGGTCATAGTTGCCGGTAACCCCTGCTCCGGCATCAAAGATTGCACTCCTTACCTTGTCAAGGTATGAGACCGGTATGAAAGTGACCAGTTTTAAAAGCCTGTCATTCAGCGGAAGAAGAACCTTCAGATTAATAAGCTCCAGTTTTTCAGCAAGTTTATAGCTAACACCACTGCTGTGGGCATCAAGATTGGTATGAGCTGAATAGACTGCCAGATTGTTTTTCACTATATTCATAACCATTCTCTCAACTGTCGAACGTCCGGTAATTTTTTTCAGCCCATGGAAGATGAGGGGATGGTGGGATACTATCAGGTCACATTTTTGAGAGATTGCTTCAGCAACCACATTTTCAGTTACATCAAGTGTAATAAGTGCTGAAGAGATTTCTTTTTCCGGATCACCAATCTGAAGGCCCGAATTGTCATATTCTTCCTGAAACGACAACGGTAC
>JABUEV010000549.1 GCA_013314865.1 Bacteroidales bacterium
TTCCCATTATTTATAAAGAATTATGTTTCTACTGCTTGAATAAAAGTTCCGCTGCCCATATGCCTCCGGCCAAGGCCTGCAGATTCATCTCCTCTGTGCCGGCCGGGGCCCGTTGTCTTATTACCTTTTCCAGGCTCTCTGCCTTTACAATACCCGTAATTGCTGATAAAACACCTAAGGCCACAACATTTGCCAGGATGGCCTTGTTTGTTTTTTCCAGGGAAATACCGGTTATGGGGATCATATAAATGTTCTTTGTATTTTTGATAACAGAGACATCAGTAACGAGTCCAGAGTCGACTATTACAATTGTATCGTCTTTGATATGCAAACCGTAGGTGTCCAGCGCACTTTGCGACATGGCCAGCAATACGTCCGGCCGTTCAATTTCTGCGTAGTTTATTTCATCGTCGCTGATGATGACCTCCGACTTGCACTCTCCTCCCCTTGCCTGCACACCATATGATTGATTCTGAGTTGTGTTCTTTCCTTCATAGATAGCTGCAGCTTCGCCCAGGAGAACTCCGGCCATAATTAACCCCTGGCCGCCATTACCACTCAGTAATATTTCCTTTCTCACTTGTTGCCACCGCCTTTTGCGCTTAACCTGGCTCTTTCTTTTAATTGCTCATACGCCTCGGTGAATTCCATTCTGTCATTGCTGACAAATAATTCCCCGATGATGTGCTTATTCTTAAGTTCTTCTGCACTGTATTTTCCAACCTGGTCAACATGTACTGAATTTTCCTTTTGCCACATCAGCAAGTCATAGGGATCAGGCATTTTATTGCGCTTCCCAAAACCGGTGGGGCATTGAGTTATTACTTCCACAAAACTGAACCCTTTATGTTCCAACGCCTGCGCTATTAATTTTTCTGTCAGACTAAGATGATATACGGTTCCCCTGGCTACATACGTAGCGCCGCTAGCCTCCATCAGCTTACAGACATCAAAGGGATATTCAATCGTCTCGTATATTGCCGTCGAAGCCACAGCTCCATATGGAGTCAAGGGAGAAAACTGGCCGCCGGTCATCCCGAAAATCTTATTATTTATAAGAATAACAGTGAGATCAATATTCCTTCTTGCGGCGTGAATCAAATGATTGCCACCTATACCGGCGCCATCGCCGTCACCCGTCACAACAATCACTTTCATCTGCGGTTTTGCCATTTTAAATCCTGAGGCATAGGCAACAGCACGGCCATGCAGTGTCTGGAAGGTGTTAAAATCCAGAATGTTATTGACCCTTGACGAACAACCGATGCCAGTTATTACCGCTACATCATCCCGCTGGATTTTCAACTTATCAATTGCTCTGATCAAAGCAGCGGTTACCGAACCGTCTCCGCAACCGGCGCACCAGATGTGTGGTAGTTTATCCACCCTCATATAATCTTTAACCTGGGTCAATTCATTTCACTTCCTTCACTTTAGCTATAATTTCTCGAGGTGATATTACTGTCCCATCTACCTTGTTTACACCCACAACATTTTTGCGGGAGCATGCTCTAACCTCATTAATCAGCTGACCCAGGTTCATTTCCGGAACAATGACAGCTTTAACGCCTTCACTCAATTTCCGCACAATTTCCGCCGGAAAAGGCCAGAGAGTTTGCAGCTGCAGCAATCCCAGTTTTACACCTTCCCTGCGCATAATCTTGACAGCGTCTTTAGCTGACCGGGCCACGCACCCATATGCCACCAGTAAAATTTCGGCATCCTCAACGTCATATGTCTTGTAAAAGGTTATTTTATCCTGGTGCAGGTCGATTTTCCTTTGCAGCCTCCTGGCAAGTATGTCAGCTTCTACATGACCTGAGTCCGTGGGAAATCCGAATTCATTGTGCACATTGCTACAAATATGATACCTGTAGCCGCTTCCCATTTCTGCAAATTCGGGAACCCCATCTTCACCGGCCGCGTAAGGTTTATACTGATCCGGCGGCTGTTTGGTCATTTTTCTCTCAATAAGCGAAATATGTAACGGGTCCGGTAATTCAATTCTTTCCCTGAGGTGACCCACCACAGCATCTGAAAGAAGGATAACGGGAACCCTGAGCATTTCGGATATGTTCACCGCTTCTATAGTCAGGCTATAGGCCTCAGCCACAGTGGAGGGACTTAAAACCACTATGGGATGATCGCCATGGGTACCCCATCTTGACTGCATCACATCGCCCTGCGCCGGGTGAGTCGCCATTCCGGATGCGGGCCCCACCCTCATAACATCAACAATGACACAG
>JABUEV010000550.1 GCA_013314865.1 Bacteroidales bacterium
AAGCTTCCGCCTGAGGTCAGACTTCACAGCCTGAAACTATACGAAACTGCCGGCTCATATGCAGAATGGTTTGCCTCCGACAATCAAAAACAACGAAATGACTGAAAAAAAGCTCTTCCTGCTCGATGCATATGCCCTGATCTTCAGGTCATACTATGCTTTCATAAAAAATCCCAGGATAACCTCAAAAGGGATGAATACATCTGCAATATTCGGATTTCTTCTTACCCTCGAAGAGGTATTGCAGAAACAAAAACCCTCTCATATAGCGGTTGTCTTTGATACTCCTGAGCCGACCTTCAGGCATGAGATGTTTCCCGAATATAAGGCAACAAGGGATGCGACACCCGAAGACATCAAAACGGCGGTGCCTTATATAAAGAGGCTCCTTGAGGCTTACAATATTCCGGTTATCACCTGCCCGGGCTATGAAGCTGATGACGTTATAGGTACTCTGGCGGGGAAAGCTGCGGAAAAAGGTTTCACCACATACATGATGACGCCCGACAAGGATTTTGCACAGCTGGTGTCAGAAAAGATTTTTATGTATAAACCTTCCCGCGGCGGAAATGAATCTTTAAAATGGGGAGTGGATGATATCCGCAGGGAATTCGGAGTTGAAAGACCTGAACAGGTAATTGATATACTCGCGCTTACCGGTGACTCAGTGGATAATATCCCTGGTGCGCCGGGAGTGGGACCCAAAACTGCCAGGAAACTCATCTCGGAATATGGATCTGTTGAGGAGGTGCTGAAACACAGTTCCGCTCTACAGGGAAAACTGAAAGAAATAATCGAAACCTACAAAGATCAGATAGCATTATCGAAAAAGCTTGTAACCATTTCACAGGATGCCCCCGTTGAACTGAAAGAGGATGACCTTGAACTGCGTCCGCCTGACCGAGATAAGCTGAAATCTCTTTTTGAAGAACTTGAATTCCGTACGGCAGCTTCAAGGATCCTTGAGGGTAGTGCGAAGACAGATGTGTCTGGCACTGATCAGGAGTCTCCCGGGCCTAAGGCAGAAGCTGTACAGGGGGATCTCTTTGGTACGCCGGCCGGCTCAGCCGGTACAGGCAAAGCTACAATTGAAAGCGTAAAACATGATTACAGGCTGATAAGAAATGAAGATGAACTGAAAAAGCTTGTTGAGGAGCTTATGTCTCTTGATGAGGTCTGCTTTGATACTGAGACAACAAGTATTAATGCTCTTGAATCGGAGCTGGTGGCCATTGCCTTCTCATTTAAAAAACATGAGGGATGGCTGGTCTGGTTTCCCGAATCAAAAAATGAGACAGTGAAAATGCTTGAACTGCTCAGACCTCTCTTCGAAAATGAAAAAATAAGAAAAATAGGTCAGAATCTGAAGTTTGACATCCAGGTTCTCGGTAATTACGGAATAGAAGTAAAGGGTGCATTGTTTGACACTATGATAGCCCATTATCTCCTTGAACCGGATATGCGCCACAATATGAACCTGCTTTCGGAAACCTATCTCTCATATGTGCCTGTTCCGATAGAGTCTCTTATCGGAGAAAAAGGGAAAAACCAGAAAAATATGCGTTCGGTTCCGGTTGAATTAATAAAGGAGTATGCCGTTGAAGACGCCGATGTAACTCTTCAGCTGAAGGAAGTTTTTGAGCCGCGGCTGAAAACGGAAGAACTGGAAAATCTTGCACGTGAAATTGAAATGCCCCTGATATACGTACTTGCTGAAATGGAACGTAACGGGGTGAAACTAAACCAGGATGATCTTAAAGTGATCGAAAAGGAACTCAACGAGGATATCAGATTGCTGGAAAAAGAGATTTACACTCTTGCCGGAACTGAATTCAACATTTCATCGCCAAGACAGCTGGGAGACATACTTTTCCTGAAACTAAAGCTCGATGAGAATGCAAAAGTGACAAAAACAAAACAGTTCGTCACAAATGAAGAGATACTTCAGCGGCTTGCAGGAAGGCATCCGATAATCAACAAAGTTCTTGAGTACAGGGGATTAAAAAAGCTTCTTTCAACTTATGTGGAAACCTTGCCGCAACTGGTTGACAGGAGAACAGGCAGAATCCATACAACATTCAACCAGGCAGTAGCCTCTACGGGACGCCTCAGCTCCATCAATCCCAATCTTCAGAATATTCCGGTTAGGGATGAGCGAGGCAGGGAGATAAGAAAAGCATTTGTCCCGGAAGAAGGCAAAATATTCTTTTCAGCCGACTATTCCCAGATTGAACTCAGACTA
>JABUEV010000551.1 GCA_013314865.1 Bacteroidales bacterium
AACATCTTTTTCCGGCCCTTGTTCACTAACCGGTATTTCAGGTGGCAAAAATAGACAAAATTGGATTTACATTACCATCAGAATGAATCCGAAGCAGAAAATTTATCTTAAATATGTACCAGGTGTTGTGATATCTTTTACCTGACTTCCCTTATCTTTATATTATAATCCAGTCCCGAACAGGTTTTTTCATATTCAATATCTTTTCCCACGTAGGCAATCCATTCATCAGCTGTAAAGTTACGTTTTATTGATGAACACATATCAGCAGCCAGCAGGTCAGCATAGGCCGGTCTGGTCATCAGGTTATTGCTTTTCCCGTCTGTTCCTGAAATAAGTAACTGACCGTCAGGACTGAATTCAATAGTTACCACCAGGCCGCTGTTATCATTAAAACATACCGGTAATCCTGAGAGATCATTTGTATCCCACAGCTTAAGTGTGCCGTCAGTGGAGGCTGTTGCCATCTGAGATAATCTTTGATTGAATTTTATATCAGTAATTCCCGATGAATGAGCTTTGATTTCCGAGATTCGTTTTCCGGTAGTAATATCCCACATTTCAATATTTCCGTCGTCATATCCTACAGCCAGTACAGGAATGTCAGGTCTGAACTTCAATGATTTGATCATTTTACCGGGTGATTCTATCCTGATTCTGTCGCTATTCCTGTCAGGTCTCCATACAAGGGCTCCTCCGTCAGAATTAATACCGGCAATATAATCGCCACTGGCTGACAGATCGATTGATGTTATTCCGGTAACATTGGTTGACAGGTCTGTATAAGTTTTTGCAGCAAGGTCCCATTTCAGCACTTTTCCGTCAAGAGCAGCCGAATAAAGGGTTTTGCCATCATAAGAAAATATAAGCGATTTGATACCTCCTGTATGTCCCTTAAGTTCATAAGGAGAATAATTTCCGTTTACAGGAAGCATTCTGATGCGGGCATCTCTGCCTCCGCATGCCAGCCAGTTGGCATCCGGACTGACAGCTAACACATCTATAATTTCTGAATCAGAATATAATATCTGCATGCTTTGGTCAGGCCGTTCGAGGTTCCATTTAAGAACTCTGCCATCTTCGCCGGTTGTAAAGAATTCCTTTCTCCCGGGTATGAAAGCGATTTTCCGTACTGCTCCGGTATGGCCTGCAAAATTTCTGAGATATCTGTTACCGGTAAGCTTTGCTGTATGGTACAATCCTGCATAGATATCCGGGTCATTTTCAAGGCCATTGTTCTTTCTGTTGAAAAGGTATGCCTGGTACGACAGGAGAGCCTGAAGGTCTTGCTGTGCATCCATTTGCAGTGAACGAAGTGCCATTCCTCTGGCAAGTGATATCATCCTCAGGCGTAATGTTTCGTTTTTCTGTTCCAATGCAACCTTAAGGTCAAGATCTGAGGCCATGCGTGCATTTATTACAGAATCAAACTGTCTTGAAGTTATAAAGCTCAGCCTGCTTGCCTCTGAGGCTTTTTGTTCAGCCGCAAGGCGCTGTTTTTCCGAATTCTCCAGGAGTTCTTTGATTCTCATTTCGTTAGCACGGGCAGTTTCAGCAACTGAATCTGCCTCAACTGATCTCTTGAGAATTAATGCTGCATATTCCTCCGCGAGAGCTTTTTCGGCTGCTGCCTCTTGTTTCTGTCTTTCAGCATCTTTTCTTCTTGCATCTGAAGACAGTTTGCCCATTACTGCAAGAGCGAGAAGCAATGCTGTCACAAGCGCAAATCCGGCAAGAATTGAAGATATTATTCTGGTTCTTTTAAGTTTCCATCTGTGCAGTCTTGCTTTTCTTTCCTCAGCTTCCAGAAACTCTTTTTCGCTTGTTCTCAGGTAAACAATTACTCGTTCAAAGGCCGGGTTGTATCTTCTGGCCCATGCTAAATCAGGTTTCTGCTTTTCCCTCCAGTCAAGTGCTAGCTGGAGTTCAGGCTGTTTAAGCAGTCCCATTTTACCCTGCTGGTATAAAGCTGCGTATTCTGACAGGCGCAGATAAATCCGTGCTGATTCAGCTTCTTCTTCAACCCAGGTTTTTAAGCGCGTCCACAAGTTGATAAGACTTTCATGCGACAGGTCGATAATTGATGCATCGTCAAGGGGCACATCATACCTTGGTGTAAGAAACGAGATTGAAGGTGCCCTGAAAGCTTCAATAACCTTTATCAGATCTTCAGCCGGATACTGGAGTGAGGTTCTTATTGACTGAAGGTTCGAGGGTCTTCTGATCCCCTTGTTATCCGAA
>JABUEV010000552.1 GCA_013314865.1 Bacteroidales bacterium
GGAGATTATTAAAATACTATAAAGAATACCAGTGGTCCAACGTGTTTGCGATGATAAGAAACAACCGTTTGGGGCCAAAAATCTGCAATGATGATTTTAACAAAAAGTTTGTTGTTATAACCGGGACCACTTCTGGCATTGGCTATTATACAGCCAGAAAATATGCTTCTCACGGTGCAGAAATTTTATGCATAAACCGCAATGTTCAGAAATCCGAAACTATCTGCCGCGAAATTGAAAACGAGTTTGGAACAAAATGTGATTACAGAATTGCGGATCTGAGCAGTCTGAAAGATATTCACCGTGTTGCCGGAGAGTTATCAGAGCTTGATAAACATATAGATGTTCTTATTCATAATGCAGGTATTTACCTCACAAAAAGGGAAGTAACGCCTGACGGGCTTGAAAAAGTTTTTGTTGTCAATTACCTTTCTTCATTTATCATAAATTATCTTTTAATGGACAAGCTGAAATCCGAAGGCAACACCAGGATTATAATGGTTGGTTCAGAGGGACATCGTTTTGCAGCCTGGGGGATTAAGCCTGATGATCTGAATTGGGAAAAAAGGAGATATTCTGGTTTAAGAAGTTATGGTTCTGCCAAAACTGCCCAAATGCTTTCCATGATTGTCTTTAACGACCTTTTTAAGAATACAGGGGTGTCAATAAATACAATGCATCCCGGGGCTGTCAGAACAGCTACAGGTACTGAAAACGGGCCGGTATACAGGTGGTTTAAAAAGAATATTTTCGATAAAACGTTGAAATCCCCTGAAATATCAGCTGAGGCCCTTTATTACCTGGGTGCTTCGGATGAGATGGAAAACATCAGCGGGAAATTCTTTAATTTAACAACAGAGGAGGAACCTGCTCCTCCTGCCCTTGATAAGGATGTTGCTTATGAACTTTGGGACAAAAGTCTGGAACTTGGGGGTCTGAAAGGTTAGTTAAAACAGTAACTTTAGAGATATACAGCAGGTATAATTTCAGGAGTGTGGAGTTATGACAGAAAATGCATATCATACAATCATAGTAGGAGGAGGAGTAGCCGGATTAACTGCTGCAGCCTATCTGTCACGTGAAGGGAAAAAAGTCCTTCTTATCGAAAAAAACAGGGAATGCGGAGGGCTGGTCAATTCCTTTACCCGGGACGGATTTCATTTTGATGCAGGAGTAAGAGCTCTGGAGGATGCCGGCATAATTTTCCCGATGCTTAAGGAACTGAACATTCATCTTGAGGTTGTTAAAAGCCCGGTTTCACTCGGAATTGAAGATGAGATTATCCACATAGATGAGTCAAGCGGCATTGAAAAATACAGGGAATTTCTAAAAAAAATGTTCCCGGAGAGTGTCAGGGAAATAGATGAAATAATAAAATCCATCAGGAATATAATGAAACACATGGATGTACTCTATGGCATAGAGAATCCTGTGTTTAAAGACCTAAAGCACGACAGAACATTTGTCTTCAGGAAACTCCTGCCCTGGCTTCCGAAATTTCTGTTTACTATAAGTAAAATTAACCGCATGAACATGCCGGTTGAGGTGTATTTAGAAGGCATTGTGAAGAACCCTTCGCTGAGAGACATGATTTCCCAGCATTTTTTTCGCAACACACCCGCTTTCTTTGCATTGAGCTATTTTTCCTTGTATCTTGATTATTTCTATCCTAAAGGCGGAGTGGGAAAACTGGCGGAGGCATTGCAAAGGAAAATATCAGAGCATGGAGGGGAAATAAAGACTGAAACAAAAATTGTTGAGGTAAATGCCGGCAAATGTCTTGTAAAAGATCAGAACGGTCAGGCTTACAAATATGAAAATCTGATATGGGCTGCTGATTTAAAGACTTTTTACAGAATTGCTGAAGCAGAAGAGTTACTGCCTGAAGTTAAAGCCAGATTTGAAGTGACAAAAAGCAAAATACTGAAAAACCGTGGAGGTGATTCAGTATTCACTCTGTTTATAGGAGTTGATGAGCCACTTGAGAGTTTCAAACAGATTTCGAACGGCCATTTTTTTTATAGTCCCTCAAGAAAAGGTCTGGGTGAAGTTCACAAGGAAGGACTAAATAATTTGTTAGATAACTGGGAAAACACTGACAAAGAGAAAGTGTTCAGCTGGCTCGATCAGTTTACAAGCTTAAATACTTACGAAATTTCTATTCCGGGATTAAAGGACCCATCATTGTCACCTCAGGGGAAGACAGGATTAATTATCAGTTTTCTTGCTGAATAC
>JABUEV010000003.1 GCA_013314865.1 Bacteroidales bacterium
TTCCAGGGGAAAACCGGACAGGTAATACCTGAAATGACTGACAGTATTGTAAATGAAATTTCTGAAAGATATATTGAACTTTATGAAAACATTACAGGAGAGAAATTTGAGCGGGCTGATATTGAAAATATCAGCGAAAGGATTGAAAAAAACTGCCTTGAATTCCTGAACAATTTCATGAAATGAGATTAGGTTTTCAGAAATACCTGAATTGAATACTTCGATGAAAAATTTTGAAAAAACATTCAGTCTGATATTTATTTTTCTTGCATTCCTTGTTTCTTCGGCTGTTTCACAGGTCCAGGTGGAAAGGTCAAAAGACAAGGTCATCATTTCGGGAGTTCCCTATTATGTTCATACTGTGAGAAAAGGGGAGACTGCATATTCAATTTCAAGGGCATACGGTATTACGGTTGAAACACTTACGAAGGAGAATCCTCCTGCAGTCTATGGAGTAAAAGAAGGTCAGGTTTTGCATATCCCGGTAAGTCTTGCCGGAAGTCCTGCAGAACCGGTTAAGCCATATCAGCCATCCGGCAGGGATGAAACCCGGTACGTCTATCATAAACTTCAGGCCGGAGAAACAGTCTATTCTTTATCACGGAAATATGGTGTTTCGGAAAATGATATTATTCTGAGTAATCCGGGTATTGAAATAAACAAGCTTCCATTGAATTCTGAAATCGCAATTCCGAAGAAGGAGTTCATGAGCGAAAAACAGAAATTTGAAGACCAGAATTATATTTATCACAAAGTAGTAAGGGGGGAGACTCTTTCTTCAATTGCCCGGAGTTATGGAATATCGCTCAGGGATTTAAGAAGGGAAAACAGGGATGTCCGGTTTCCTCAGGTGGGAAGTTACATAAGGATTCCTATGAAAGGAAAACAAACCCCGGCCCCAAAACCCGTAGCAGGTCTGCCAGATACTCTGATTAGAGAAGACACCATAAAGGCGACTCCTTTAACTGAGGAAGTTACATCGTTTAACAAACTTCAGGGAAGTATTGACGTTGCAGTATTACTGCCATTTTATCTGAGGGAAAACGCCCGTAGAATTGAAGTGGATTCTTCCCGTTGGCTGAAAGGCAAAAGAGTTTACAGGGTAATAAACAGGTCTGAAGACTGGATCTACCCGAGAAGCCTTGGCTTTGTTGAGATGTACTGCGGCATCCTGCTTGCTGTGGATACTCTAAGGTCACTCGGACTAAATGTCAATCTGAATGTCTATGATATAGGTATTGACACCACCGAAGTAATCAGGCTTATCCGGTCAGGAAAGCTTGAGCAGACTGACCTGATTATAGGTCCGGCATACTCAAAAAACCTCTCAATTGTTGCTTCTTATGCAGGACAAATGGGGATTCCGGTTGTCTCACCAGTCCAGCTTCAGAACAACAAGGTTCTGAAAGGAAATCCTCTGCTTTTTGCTGCCCACCCCACACTTGAAGTGTCTCAGAAAGCAATTGCAGCAAAAATTGCCAATTATTATGACCATAATTATGTGTTTGTATATACCAACACACCAGGAACCTATGAGAGTACAGCCCAATTTAAGAACATGATTTTTGATGAACTCAGATACCGTGTCCCCCTGGAAAATGTCAGATTCAAGGAACTTGCATACCTGAGCCGCTCAGTCCTGGTGAAAGACTCCATCAACAGACTTGAACAGGCGCTCTCAAATAGAATGAAAAATGTGGTTATAATTGCAACTGACGACCCCCCTGCTATGAGCGAAATAATTATGGACCTTTTTAACCTCTCAAGAAAATACGACATGAAAGTTTTCGGGTATCCGGATATGAGGACTCTCGACAACCTTGATCCGAGGTATTTCTTTGAACTTGGCCTGATGATTTACACTCCTTCGTGGATTGATTATTCGCAAAACGATATTAGAAATTTTAATTCTGATTACCGCAGAATTTTTAAGACTGAACCCGAAGAAATGAGCTATGCATGGACAGGTTATGAAATAGCTTATTATTTCATCAGCGGCATTGCGCTGCATGGCCGTCAGTTTCTGGAACATCCTGAAATTCATAATCCTGATCTCCTTCAGACACGGTTTGACTTTCGCAGGCTGTCTCCTTCTGACGGGTACGAAAACAATCACCTTTTTCTTATACGTTATTCACGCGGCTATGAGACCCAACTGGCAGGCGATGAAATAGCACCAACACCGCTGAATTGATGATTCTGTTTTGCCGGGAAACAATTGTTAATAAAAATTAACAAAAGGGAATATTCAAATATTTATAATTGTCTAATTACTGAGTATGATCCGGGAATCGTACAGATCTGTTGATGATGATGAACTTGTAAGGTCATCGGTTGAAGGCGACAGGTTTGCATTCGGTGAAATAGTAAGGCGCTATCAGAATATGGTGGCCCGGACTGTGAAAGGCATGCTCGGGGATGCTGTTTTTGCAGAGGATATAGGACAGGAGGTTTTTATTAAACTCTATCATTCTCTGCCGGAATTCAGAGGTGAGGCAAAATTGTCAACATACATTCAGAAAATTGCAATAAACCTCACCCTGAATGAGTTAAAGAGAAGAAAAAGATTCTTCTCAATGTTCTCTCAAAAAGGGAATAACGAAATGCACGAATATGACATTCCTGACCAGGAACATGAAAAAAGGAATGAAGCATCGGAGGTTGTTAATAAAGCACTTTTACAACTTGATCCAAAATTCAGGATTATTGTAATGATGAGATTACTACAGGGATATTCAACCAAAGAGACGGCAGAAATACTTGAACTGCCGCTCGGAACAGTCCTTTCAAGGCTTTCGAGAGCCCAGGAGCAGTTAAAGGATATTCTTGAAAAACTTTGAAAAATGAACAAAAGAGAAATAAAAGAATTAATACTTAAATCGCTGGACCCTGAAACTGACACCAGCTCGTTCCCTGAAAAAATTGGGAACAGCGGTTCACATTTCAGCTTTGGAAGCGATTTTGCCGGCAAAGTGCTCGGAAGAATTGGTTCTGCCCAGCAGACTTCAATAGTTCGGGATATTGAATTTTTAAGAGGACTCAATTCAGCTTTTTACCGGATAGCTCTTACCGGCGTGGCGGCCATTATTATTCTATTAATCTCTATCTTCATCAGTGAAGGTTCCCTGTCTCTGAATTCATTCCTTGGCATGGGAAATAACGTTGATGAAACAATTATCTGTCTGTTAACAGGAAACTGATATCATGAAAGCACGTCCTATTATTCTTGCTGTGATAACCCTTATTATCGGCTTCGTCCTGGGAATGCTGACATCTGCCCAGCTCAGATACCAGAAACTCAAGCCGGTAAGACTCTATTTCTCGGAAGAAAGATTCAGGGAAGGATTCTACAGGATAATACAGCCTGATGAAGCACAGAAAGCAAAAATAGACCAGGTTCTGGACAAATATGCCAAAATAAACGGCACACTTCAGAATAATTTCAGAAAGGAACTGGAGGCCAATATGAAAGAGTTCAGGAAAGAACTTGATTCGAACCTTACCAAAGAACAGATCGCCAGATTAAAGGAAATAGACGAAAGAAGGGACCAGATGATCAGAGAAGCCCAGAGGAATCAGCGAAGAGATACTTCAGGAAGGGGCAGGGACCCAAGATACAGACCCGATTTCAGACACAGGGAGCAAAACCCTCCGCCGCCTCCGGGATTTGACAGAAGTGATTCATCACGCTTCTTCAATCAATTATGAAAAGAATATAGTCAATCAGAATCGGCAGATCGTCAGGATTGACTCCCAGTGAAACCAGCAGAGGCTGATCCTCAGCAAAAATAGCCATAAATTCTTCCTTGTCTATTTCTCCGCTTAATATGCTTTGCCGGTAGTACTCTGTAGCCTCTTTCTTCTTTCCCCTGCACAGCGCAAGATGGCCTTTATTGATGTAATCATGAGCGTTAAGCTTTCCTGCTGACAGCCTTTCATAGTACTTTTCTGATTCATCAAACCTTCCCAGTGCAAAGTAACAGTATGCTATAGGCCTCAGAATCTTTAGATTGCCCGGATCGTGATACTCCACCTTGAAGTAATACTTGAGTGCCGATTCATAATCCTTCAGATCAAGATAACAATGACCTGTCATTATTATCGTATGGATATTGTCAGGTTCAATTTCCCCTGCCTGCAGATAAAAGTCAAGCGCCTCTTCAAATCTCCCCAGCCTTCTCAGACAATAGCCCGACTTCTTTAACGTCCATGCTTTCCTGTCAATGAGTTCTGCCCTTTCATAATACTTCAGAGCTTCTTCATAATTCCCCGTCTGCTGGAAGCAGTATCCGGTCTTCTCGTAAAGCTGTGCTTCCGACGGCTTTTCCGGTATCTGTCTTAGAAAAAGATTAAGCGCATCCTCGTAATAATTCTTCCTGAAGAAATAATCAGCCAGCATTGCCTCTGCCTCTCCTACATCACAGGTCATTCTGAAAAACTCGGAATTGTAGATGTCAAGCTTTCCTGTGAATATGTCTTCAAATTCCCTTCGGTATGGAGAAAGTTTGAAAAACCGGTAAATATCCTGAAGATACTGAGTGACGTGAATCCTGAAATTTCTGTAGGGATCTGAAGACACTTCATCATCCTCCATCTGAAGAAGTCCTTCTAACTCCATCCGGAATACCTTTAGCATCATGCTTTTCTGCGATGAGGGCAGGTATTTCAGGTTAAGAATAAGCGAAAACTTGTCAGAATTGCAAATAAAAGGAGTTTTGTATAATGCTTCGGCAAGCTCATTCGACCCTGGACCAAGTATCTCATCCCTGTAAATCTCATTCACCACCTCATGATCAGGATAGAACGGCACAAACCAGTTCTGGAAATCCTTGAAAAAGTCAAAGTGCTTGAGATTGGCAAAAGCCGACATGTAAACATCAGCTCCCTCCATCTGGAGCCTTGTCAGTTCTTCCATCGACCTGTAAATTTCTTCCGATTCTCCGAAAACTTCCGACCAGTCCGGATTCTTCTCTTCATTCTTGTCTTTCGGCAGAATGTTGTCAAGATCAAGCTTCTCCTCAATTCTGGGTTTGAGTTTAGCCACTTTGGGAAGTATTTCGTCATGAAGCTTCCTGCTGAGACCTTCTGTCTCCCTTGACCTTATTGCCTGCAACACAACAATCCTGCAATGCTCCCTGAATTCTTTTTCCTGACCCATCTCACGGATTCTTGACACCAGGTCAGGGTAAAGCAGAATCCTGCCATTGTAATAATGAAGATTCAATATCAAACCGGAAATGGCTCGTTCCATTATCTGAGGTTTCCTGTCCGTGTAAAAGTCAATGAGGTGATATAACTTGGCAGTCTGCCAGACTCGTAGCGCGCTTAAGGTTATGGCACTGACAAAAAGACCCGATTCATGCCATCTGAACTTCCCTGATTCACGTATGAGCCGTATAAGACTGTTCTCAGCTTCGCCATAGTAGTCTGTGAGCCATAAGTGATTAAATATCTTCTTTATGATCTGTTTATGCTTTCTTGACAACTCTGATTCAGGGTCAGGATTTATCTCACTGGTTAATTTAAGCCATTCATCCAGTTCCGGCTTGAACATAAGATCATCCACAGTCTCAACAATATTCCTGCCTGTCAGCTTCTGCTCCTTTTCAGCCTGCTGTTTAACCCAGTAGGTGTGCCAACCTGAATAATGTGACAATATGTCCTGCCTGACACGATCGGCAAGACCGAGTATCGTTTGCTTAAGCTTGAGATATATCCTGTCTCTTTCGGGATCCTTAATGCCTTCCAGTGTGTACCTTAGCATATTTCTGTAAGTCAGGATAATGTTGTCGAACTCGTCGCGGAAATCTCCAGTTGATGAAAGGGCAATCATATCCCTGAGAATATCAAGGCTTTGCTTGATCTTCCTGTCCGATACAAGCCTGCATACCTTTTTGTGCTGTTCTGTTATTTTATTAATATCCATCTTTTTTTCTTCCCTCGCTGAACATGATATAAGATATATGTCCTTCAAATCCTCCAGCAACAATCAGGCCGCAGTAAAAAGTATGACATTTGTGTAGTTATTACGGGATCCGTGTGAAAAAATTTCAGGTTTTAACCGTACTAAAAATTGAATCCAAGGCTAATGAAGCCTTTAACAGCTTTGTAAAATCGATCCCTGCTGGATATGCCATGCATGAGCCCTATGTTCACCGGACCAATTACCGACATATATCCTGCTCCGATGCTGTAACCGGCAAGGAATGAAAATCTTTCAACTCCGTAAATCTCATAGGCCACGGCTGCATTGGCATTAATATTTAAATGCAGATCTTTAAGGAATTCAACATCAAAACCAATTCCGGCAAGTGCAAGATCAGAAACAGCAATCTGATTGGAATGGAATCCGGCCATCGGAACTGATCGTCTTGTGACCTGATTGGTCCCTCCAAGAAAGTAATATTTGCTTAATGGCAAATCTCCCGATTGATTCAGACTGAAGAGGAAATTACCTTCAACAGAAAATGTTACTTTTCTGCCTGGTGAAAAGAAATATTTTAAATCTCCTGATAAAGTGTAATATCTTCTGAATGATATCCCTTCAGGACTCTCTCTTTCTGCCTTAATCCTTGAGGTATCGGTCACAACGACTGCTGATGCCAGCTGTGAAGTTTCAATTCCGGTATTCAGCATAACACCCCTGTCAGGAAAATATTTCCTGTCGAGCGTATTAAGCTGGTATTGCCAGGAAAAGGAGTTTGAGTAGTAAGATAAGCGGCGCGTTTCCGAAATGAAGTCAGGTGTGAAAATATCACTCTCAAAGCCTGCCCTTATCATCATCATGCTGTTAAGGTGCGGACTGAAGTACATTCCTGCACCGGCACTAAAATTTCGGCTTCTGTATCTGCCTGTTTCGTTCCCGATCTGCATGAAAGGCATTAGAGTATTGTCAGTGTAAAAATCTGCTGAAAATCCAAACCTTTCTGCATCATCGATAAAGGTAAGATAGTTTGCCCTGAAGCGGTAATTCTGACCCAGAAATGAATCAATATAAAGCAATGAACCTCTGAATGGTATGTTTCTGAGATTCATCCTTAAGACAATGCCTGAATTGATTACATTGTCGTAATGAACTGACCCGTATAGTACTGATCCGGGTTTCTCCCTGCAGTCTATCTGCAGAATAAGGGAATCATTTCTTGAAATTATTCTGTAAGTAATCTTTTCAAACCAGTTTTTCCCGTATATAAGGTCTATCTTGTCCCTGAGAAACTCTTTATCGGTAAACTGGCCGGGCTTGAGTTCCAGAATACCCAGTATGCGTGAATCTGAAATTATGTCATTTCCTGTTACAATAATTCTGTCGAACGCATAATACTCTTTATCCAGAATAGGCTTGCCTGGAATACGCGGACCAATCCGGTTGAGCGAATCGGCCAGCTTTTTGAAATAATCCCTGTATGCGCTTGCGGCATCATATCCTCTTTTATACAGAGAGTCAACGTTTGAAAACACGGTTGACGGATAATCCTTTACTTTTGGTTCTATTACCAGGTCTGCATATTTTTTCTGATTCTGATAGTCAAGTATGCTTGTAAGGAATCCGACCTGTTTAAGTATGCCGGTCATTGTTCCAAGTTCATCTTCAGAAAATTTATGAAATCCCACGTAAGACCCGATTACGATGTCCGCCCCCATTTCCCTGGCTTCAGCCGGAGCAAAATTTCTTACTACTCCTCCGTCAACCAGAAGCGCCGTGTCAATCTTGACAGGTGTGAAAATAGTCGGCACCGCTATGCTCGCTCTTATGGCATCGGGCAGGTAACCGTTTCTGAATTCGACCTTTTGACCGGTTATAATGTCGGTTCCAAGGCACATAAACGGAATAGGGAATTTGGAAAAATCTGAGATATCTGCTGCAGGCCATGAATAAAAACCAAGCAGGTTCTCAATCTGATGTCCGTTGATCAATCCCGACGGCAGTTGCATCTTTTTTGGTGAGAACGGAAGCGAGAGTATGCTGTTGTTGAAGTTTGCCTTTTCGTGAAAGATGACCTTGTTTTCAGGAATCACGTTCGTAAAGCACTCATCCCATCTTGTTGTTTTCAGGATTTTGTACAGACTGTCTGTTGAATAACCGATAGCGTACATGCCGCCAATAATGCTTCCCATGCTTACCCCAGTAATGACATCCGGGACCAGCCCGCATTCCTCCATTACTTTCAATACGCCTAGATGAGCTATTCCATGAGCACCTCCTCCGCTCAGGGCCAGACCCAGCTTCGGCCTCTTACTGCTGTTTTGGGAAAAAGCCGGCTCAACTGAAAAAATAAAAAATAAAGATGTCCATGCAAGAAAGACTGCCAGGCTCCAGTTACAACGGAAGAATAACCTTCTGCATTTATCAATTAGTGGCATTGAATTTTACAAAAACAGATCTTGTCCGGGAAAGGTACTAAATCCGGCTGATACTGCAAAGACTACTGTAAAGACTGTTTAGAAAATGTACGACTATTTCTTTATACTGCCTGCGACTTTTTGTCTGTCAATAATTTTCATATTCTTTAAGAATATTTCTGACATCGTCGGGAGCGACCCTTCCGTAGGTTTTGTCTCCGATCATAACAACGGGAGCCAGCCCGCACGCCCCTACACACCTCAGACTTGAAAGGGAAAATTTGCCGTCAGGTGTTGTCTGACCCACCTGCAGTCCCAGCTCCTTCTTAAACTCCTCAAGAACCTTTTCAGCCCCCCTTACGTAACACGCAGTGCCCATGCAAATGCTTATCGGATGTTTACCTCTGGGGGTCATTGTAAAAAATGAATAAAAGGTAACGACTCCGTAAATCTTTGCAACAGGAACATTCAGCTCAGTTGAAATAACTTCCTGTACTTCAGCCGGCAGATATCCGAAATGCTCCTGGCACTTGTGCAGAACATTTATCAGTTCCTGCGGGTCGTTATTGAATGAGGCACAAATCTCCTTTATTTTCGAAACATCTTCCTGTCTTAATTCTATCTTGATGCTTGACATGACGTTTTATATTTTAAAAGCCTAAAGGCTGTTATTGTTTGACGATAATTTTTTTCTTCTTCTCAAAATATTTTGTATGAAGCAGGTGATGAGCCTTTTCGCTGTTTGGTTTGCCTAGGAATTCTTCATAAAGCTTTATTATGAAAGGATTCTCATGTGATTTTCTGAGAGGTTTCTTTCTGTCCTCTTCATAAATTGCAGCGGCTCTTGCCTTGATGATTTCAGAGTTGCCATGGTGCAGTGGCTGTCCGCCTCCGCCTATACATCCGCCCGGGCATGCCATCACTTCAATTGCATGGAACTGGGATTTTCCTTCTCTTACATCATTCAGAAGCTTTCTTGCATTTCCAAGTCCGTGAGCTATGCCAATTCTTACTTCCAGACCGTCAAAATCTATTGCAGCCTGACGCACACCTTCAAGGCCTCTGAGCTCGGTAAAATCAATTCTGTCGAGCTTTTTACCTGTATGTATTTCGTAAGCTGTACGGACAGCAGCTTCGATCACTCCTCCTGTAGTGCCGAATATTACTCCTGCACCTGTAGATTCTCCAAGCGGAGCATCGAATTCACCCTCTTCCAGATTATTCAGATCAAGGTTTGCCTGTTTGATGAATGCGGCGAGTTCTCTTGTCGATATTGAAAAATCAACATCACGGTTGCCGTCAACAGAAAACTCATCTCTCTGGCATTCATATTTCTTTGCAAGACAAGGCATTATTGATACCACCACCAGGTCTTTGCGGTTTACTTTAATCTTTTCGGCGAAATAGGATTTGGCAATTGCACCGAACATCTGTTGTGGCGATTTTGCTGTTGAAGGCACTTCCTTAAGGTCTGGGAAGTAATATTCAAAGAAGTTAACCCAGCCCGGACAGCATGAAGTAAGTATCGGAAGCCTGGCTGTCTTGTCTCCCTTGAGGTACCTGTTCAGTCTGTCAAGAAGTTCAGTGCCCTCTTCCATAATAGTAAGGTCTGCTGCAAAGTCAGTGTCAAATACATAGTCAAATCCCAGTGCTCTCAGTGCGGTAACCATTTTTCCTGTCACAAGAGTGCCGGGTTTCATTCCGAATTCCTCACCCAGAGCTGCCCTTACTGCAGGTGCGGTTTGTACAACAACAGTCTTGGTCGGATCAGCAAGCACTCTCAGCACCTCCGGGGTATGATCCACTTCTGTAAGTGCCCCTGTAGGGCATACTGCAACACACTGACCACAATAGGTACAGGGGGAGTGTTCGAGATTCTGTTCGAATGCAGGTGCCACAGCAGCCATAAATCCCCTGTTAACAGCCGATAGTGCGCCGACAGTCTGTACATCATTGCACATCATTTCACAGCGGCGGCACATGATACACTTGTCAAGATCCCTTATGATGGAAGGAGAGGTGTCCTTGCGGTATGTTGACATTGCAGCAATCTCGGCTCCCGGTATCTCCCTTATGCCCAGCTTGTGAGCCATCGACTGAAGTTCGCAGTTGCCTGATTTAGGACATATAAGACAGTCTTTCGGATGGTCTGAAAGAATGAATTCCATTACTGTTCGCCGTGCATTCAGAACCCTTGTAGTGTGGGTCTTAACTACCATTCCATCCTCACACTTTGTAGCACAGGCAGGGGCCAGATTCCTTCTTCCCTGAACCTCTGTAACACATATCCTGCAACCCGCAGGCCTGTTTTCAATATTCATGTCGTGCAGCTCCATGTAACAAAGGGTCGGAATATCAATCCCAAGCTGTCTGGCTGCCTTAAGAATTGTCGTACCACGCGGTACATCAACTTTTTTATTGTCTATTGTGAGAGTTATAGTTTCCATCTGGATCAATTCGTTTTATTTGATGATGATAGCGTCAAATTTGCATTTTTCCTTGCAGGCCCCGCATTTGATGCATATTTCGGGATTAATGACATGCGGTTCCTTGCGTTCACCTGTAATGGCATTCACCGGGCAGACCCTTGCACATGCCGTACATCCTACACAGTTTTCAGCTATAATAAAGTATTCCATCAAATCACGGCACTTGCCTGCAGGGCATTTTTTTGCTGTCACATGTGCCTCATATTCATCTTTGAAATTTTCAAGGGTTGAGAGCACCGGATTTGGAGAACTCTGCCCCAGTCCGCAAAGCGATGTATCCTTGATCACAAGGCACATATTGCGCAGTCTGTCGAGGTCGGCAGGAACACCCTTTCCTTTTGTGATATGTTCAAGGAGCTCATGAAGTCTTTTGTTGCCTATACGGCAGGGAGCACATTTCCCGCACGATTCTTCAACGGTAAAGTCAAGAAAGAACTTTGCCACAGAAACCATGCAGTCATCCTCGTCCATAACTATCAGTCCGCCTGAGCCCATCATTGAGCCAGCAGCTACCAGATTATCAAAGTCGATCGGAGTGTCAAGGTGTTTTTCTGTCAGACAGCCGCCTGAGGGACCTCCGGTTTGTGCAGCCTTGAATTTCTTACCGTTTCTGATGCCGCCTCCTATCTCAAAAATCACTTCACGAAGAGTGGTCCCCATCGGTACCTCTATCAAGCCCACGTTGTTAATTTTGCCGGCAAGGGCAAATACTTTTGTTCCTTTTGATTTTTCTGTTCCGATACTGCTGAACCATTCAGCCCCTTTAAGGATGATAGGTGAGATGCATGCAAAGGTCTCAACATTGTTTACATTTGTCGGTTTTCCCCTGAAGCCGGCTTCAGCGGGGAAGGGCGGTTTGACAGTCGGCTCACCCCGCAGTCCTTCCATCGAATGTATAAGCGCCGTCTCTTCACCGCATACGAAAGCTCCAGCTCCGTATCTTATTTCAATGTCAAAACTGAAACCTGTATTCATGATATTTTCACCCAGAAGACCGTATTCTTTTGCCTGAGCTATGGCGGTCTTTAGACGGGCAACTGCCAGGGGATATTCAGCTCTTATGTATATCAGACCTTTGGAGGCTTCTATGCAATATCCGCATATTGCCATTGCCTCTAGCACGGCGTGCGGATCGCCTTCAAGAACTGACCTGTCCATAAATGCTCCGGGGTCTCCTTCATCAGCGTTGCAGACTACATACTTTTCATCTGCCTTGTTTTTCCTTGCTATCTCCCATTTCAGACCCGTGGGGAAACCGCCTCCCCCTCTTCCTCTTAAACCGGAGTCCTTGACAATCTTTATCACCTCATCAGGCGTCATTGTCGTCAGTACTCTTGCGAGAGCTTCATATGCATCATGCGCAATTGCCTCTTCAATGTTCTCAGGATCTATAATGCCGCAGTTTCTGAGTACAATTCTCATCTGCTTTCTGTAGCCCGACATTTCCTGTGCCGAACGAAGCTTCTTGCCTGTCAGCGCGTCAGTGAAAAGAAGCCTCTCCACAACGCGTCCCTTCATAATGTGCTCATCGATTATCTCCTGGGCATCTGAAGGTTTTACGCCGATATAGACAACATCATCAGGCATAACCCTGACAACCGGCCCGAGATTGCAGAGACCGAAACAACCTGATCTTACAACTTTAACATCGTTCTCAAGGGCATTGGCTTCAATCTCAATAGTGAGGCTTTCAGCGACGGCATTACTGTTTTTATCACTACAGCCTGTGCCTCCGCATACTATAATTTGTATCTTCTTTTTTGTCATTGCTTGTATCTTTCCGGATAGGTTTAATCAATTGTTCTGTAATTCACTGGAATTATACCGTCAACAAAATCACCGTTCTTTATGAACTTCTCAATTATCTCATCAGCTTTTATCTTGTCGACATAACCGAATACGACAGGTGATTCGCCCGGGCGGGTTACCTCAATAGTTGGTTCTGCATAGCAGTATCCCATATCACCCGTCCTTATCACGGTTGCATCTATATTTCTTTTTTCAAGTTCAAGAGTAAGGAAATCAAGAATTTCCTTTGCACCTGAAGCTAATCCGCTTGTTCCGCAATGAACTCTGACGAGTACTTTCTCTTTCTCCCCTTTTCCCTTGCCATGCATCCCGGCCAGGATTTTTTCTTTTGCTTTTCTCAAATCCTCAACTGAATTAATCTTTTTCATAAGAGATTTATTTACAGGGAATTATTTACTATGATGTCTTAATTAATTTCTTACGCACAAAATTAATAAAAATTATTTGTTAATTAAATAACAATGTTAATAAAATAACAATAAAATTTTTCTTTCATTTTAGAAACAGGAAAAAAGATTTGAACGAAATATTGGTTCAGGTTATTAATATGTTAATTTTCTGCAGTCTTCGACTGCATAGCTAACTACACAAAACTATTTAAAAAACAGCAATCGGCAATGATATAAAGTTGTTATTTGTGAGTTCTTTTGTTTTGCGGGTTAGAGTTTGGTGTTATCATGCCATTAAGTTCACTGCACAACCTCACGACTGCACAATTGTATGACTGCATGACTGCATGACTGCATGACTACACGACCTACTTCAACACCATATTCCCGAGGAGAATTCTGCCGCTTTTCCAGTATGCCCTGAAAAAGGGGTCGTCTGCAAGGTAGATAACCTCTCCGGAACCGATATTCTCAGATCCTGCTATAAGAGTATTTTTTACATTCTGCCTGAATTTATATCCGGCAAAGCCTGAAACCGGATTGCTCTCAGGAATCCAGGCTATATTACTGCCCTTGTCAAGAAAAGGATATGCCTGGTCTCTTTTAATAATAAACCACTCCTTTCCCATGCCCGCTGCATAAGGATGTGTTTCATCAAGTCTTACCCTGTATATGCTTCCTGCAGACCTCTCCGAAAGAAGATGTCTTCTCTCGTCTTCATACTTCTTCAGTAGAGTCGTATCATCACTCCTGATCTTTTTTTCCTGGCTTTTGAGTTCAGCGTTTCTGGTCTCCACAGCCTTAAAAAGTGCGGTGTTTTTATCAGATGCAAAAACAGATACAGCACTCTCAATTGCAATTACCCGTCCGCCCTTCCTGACATAACCTGTTATAGTATCCTTTAGTTTTGAATAACTGCCCGGGGGAAGTATCATAACATCATATGCGCTTAAGTCGATAGTCTCAGCGAGGTCAATATTGATGAGATTTACAGGATACTCCAGTTCTCTTTCAAAAAAATACCAGAGTTCTCCCACAGTGCCTGAAGACATTCCTTCTCCGCATAAGACCGCAACATTTTTCTTCTTCATCAGTGGAGAGTATGCTGATCCGAAATCTTTTCCACTCTCTACAAGGCCTGTTGTGACAGGATGAATGAGAACCCTGCATTTCCGGGCTTCTTCTGACACTATGTAATCAAATCTGTCTCCTGCAGATTTATTGTCTCCGCGCAGAATAATAACTGTTCCCCTGTTGAAATTTTTCCCGTCAATTGTAAAAGGTTTGACTGCATATCTTGGCCTGATATTTCTTTTCTGCAATGCGGCTATATACCTTAGTTCATTAAATCCTTCAAAATTAACCACATATCCATAAGCCTTTTCATTTACCTGAATTTCAGGAGATTTCTTGTCTGTTATCTTTTTATCATCAGGTTTAATCTGCTCTTTCAGGGCAAATGCTTTCAGGTTAAACACATAAGGAAGAGCCCATGCGCTTATGTCGTAAGTAACAGAATCGTTTGCACGGCTGTCTGTCTCAAAGAGCACCTGCATCAGTCGCGACTGTGGCTGGAAGGCACTTATAAGTATATCGTCATCCTGGATTGTTACTTCACCTTCAGTGTTTGCCCTGTAATCAAATCCTTTGAATTTTTTACCGGCAGAGCCGGCAGGCGAATAACGTATCCTGTTCCTGTCAAGTATCTCAAAAAGGCTTTCCATCGCTGATTTTTCGTTGTCACCCTTAATGATAACTGACTTGTACTGGAATAGTGGCTTTTTCTGGTTATCCTCGAAATACTTGTTGAATTCACTGATAAGTCTGGATCTGTTTTCCACAGAGACTTTTATAGTTGCCATTGAAGCAATGAAGTGTCCGTCAATCCTGTCTTTCAGGGTCAGAGTGTCTCCGTTTTCTCTTTTATATGAAATTCCCGACACGCCTCCGCCTCCCTGTTCGAATGTAAATCCCATTGCACCGTTGAAAAGAGGCCATGTATCGCCAAAACCCGGATAAAACAGGTCAAAGTTTTCCTTTGTGAAATATGGTTTGGATCTCTCGTCGAACATTCTGGCGTTGCCGGCACCTGTCAGCTTGTGAAATTCTCTCTGCCATGAAGTAAGCACTTCATGCCATGGTTCCGCACCCGGTGCAAAGAAATAGCTTGATTCAGCCCCCATCTCATGAAAATCTGCAAACACGTGCGGCATAAATTCCTGGTAGAGTTTAATCCGCTGACGCGATTCTATCTGAGTCTGCCACACCCAGTCACGGTTCAGGTCAAACATGTAATGGTTTGCCCTTGCAGAAGGCCATGGCTGGTTGTGCTCCCATGTGTTTTTATCCGGATTTGCAATATTGCTCCTTGTAGAATTATATCGTCCTGCATACAGATCCCGTCCGTCAGGATTCTGGCAGGGATCAATGATAATAACGGCAGATTTCAGCCATTCCGCAGAGCCTTCAAAACCTCCTGTTACCAGCACATAAAGGGTCTTCATTGCTGTTTCCATCCCTGCCGCCTCATTACCGTGAATGTTGTAGCCCAGCCAGATAAACGGAACCTGCCTGCCTGTGAAACTTCCTTCAGCAAGCCCGGTTTTAATGAGATTGTTTTTCTTTAATTCCTCCAGATTCTTCATGTTCTCTTCGGAAGAGACAATACAAACCACAAGTGGTCTGCCCTCCCAGGTTACACCATATTCCCTGAAATCTGCAAGCGGAGAAACTTCAGCAACATATCTGAAATATTCTACTGCCCTGTGATGGTAAGTAAATCCTGACCCCAGTTCATACCCAAGAAACTCCTCAGGTGATTTAACTGTCTGGGAATATGAAATAACCACCATTAAAAGCCACAATGCAGAAGTGACAATTATTCTCTTCATCTATGAAAAAATTAATCAGCTAATATAACTTTTTTCCTTTCGGATTGATTTCTGTTTCACAACGATTGTTAATATTTCGAGGATGAAATCGTTTCTTAATTTAATATCCTTAATAATATTATTTTCTGCCTCATTGACTTTTATGAAGGTTTGTCTTTTATTTTTTCACTAATATTATACTCTTTAAATTTTTATTTTTGTTCAGTTTTGACTTTTCTAAAAATTTCCACAATATGAAAAACGATAATTTCTGCAGGAGACTTCTGATCCTGACAACTGTTTTGTTTATTTCCCTGACGCTGATAAATGCCCAGAGGCCGGGTCAGTCTGGCAGTCAGGTAAGGGTCACCGGATGGGCAGATGATTCTCATTTACTGTTACAGAATGTTGATGTCGGCGGTAAACCTGTTCTTCAAAGCGTTGATCTGAGGACAGGAAAAAGTGTGACTGTCTCACCTCAGAAAACAGAAAGGGACATTTTAAACGAATCACTGCCGGCAGGGGTGATGATTGGATTCAATGATGCAGTAAGCCCCGATTCCAAAAGCGTTGTGTTTGTCAGGGATAATGACCTGTATTTCTTTACTTTAGGAGCAAAGGAGCTTAAAAGGCTTACAAGCGATGAAGTTCCCGAAGTGAATGCCCGATTTTCTCCCGACGGAAGCAAGATAGCATACACAAAGAACAAAGACCTTTATGTTTACGATCTCTCAGCAGGTCGTGAGATACGTCTTACTCATGATGCATCAGACAGAATATACAATGGTTATGCCTCATGGGTTTACATGGAAGAGATACTTGGAAGGCCAAGCCGTTACGCTGCTTTCTGGTGGGCTCCCGACGGATCCAAAATAGCATATCTCAGAACAGATGAGAGTGAGGTCCCGATATTCACTCTTAACAGGCTGGATGAACCTGACGGTATTCACGGAAAGCTTGAGCAGGTACCTTACCCGAAAACAGGTGACCCGAATCCCAAAGTTAAAATGGGTATCGCCGAAATTGCAACTGCCAA
>JABUEV010000553.1 GCA_013314865.1 Bacteroidales bacterium
TTATTATAATCTGATAAAAAATCAGCTTGAACTGGGCAAATAAGATGAGTCCTGAACAAAAAGAAGATTTGAGATTGTCCGACAGTGTGAAGGAAATAATGGGTAATCCTCCTCCAGGAATTGTAAGGATGGGTACTCTGGTAATTGCCGGTATTATGGCCCTGTTTCTTTTCTTTTCATGGCTGATAAGATACCCGGATATAGTACCTGCTCCTGTCGAAATAACCACTGAAAATCCTCCAGCCACTCTTGTTGCAAGAGTTTCAGGCAGGATAAAATACCTTGGAGTCCGCGATAAGGAAACGGTCAGTCCCGGGAAATTGCTGGCTGTAATTGAAACAGCTGCATCCCTTGATCAGATAGCATTGCTAAAAGAGTGCACAGATACATTGTCAGTACCTGAAATGCTGTCAGAAGCCATGATTCCACAATTGACACAGCTGGGTGAACTTCAGAACTACTGGAGTAATTTTCTGAAGTGTCTCAGGGACTTAAATAGTTTTACAACGAATGATTACTATGGCAATAAAATGAATTCACTTCAGGTTGAGATAGATGCACTGACGGATTATATTATGAAATCACGGGTGAAGGAAAAACTGTTTGCTGAAAATTACTCACTGGAAGAAAAAAAATTCAGACGTGACTCCATCCTGTTTGCAGGTGGCGCAATGTCTGAAAGTGAATTTGAGAAAGCCCGCCAGGCTCTTATCAGAATGAATATCGATCTTCAGCAGGTGAGGCTTGAAATATCCGCAAAATCCATTGAGCTTGCCGAAAAAAGGCAGTTGTATCTGGATTATAAGATTAAGAGAAATGAGGAAAAGGAAAAGCTTTCTGCAAGCTTGAATGAATCATTTCAGAATCTAAAGGCACAGATCCGGATTTGGGAAAATACCTACCAGCTTATTTCGCCGGTGAGCGGAACAGTAACTTTCACAAAATACTGGAGTGAAAATCAGGCAGTTGTAGCTGATGAACCTGTTTTGAGCATCGTTCCCCTGGAATCAGGCGACTATGTAGGAAGAACTTACCTTAAAATGCAACGCTCAGGAAAAGTTAAACCCGGACAGACTGTAAATATTAAATTAAGCGGATATCCATACCTGGAGTATGGCATGGTAAGAGGCCGGGTAAAATCAAAATCTCTCGTACCCTCCGGGGATGCTTATATTATAGAAATAAGCCTTCCGTCCGGATTAACAACATTATACGACAAACAACTTGAATTCACACAGAATATGCAGGGCGTTGCAGAAATAATAACAGAGGATATGAGGCTAATACAGAAAATCTTCAATCCCTTCAGACATCTTGTTACAAGGAATATCAGAAACTAGCTTTTTGTCCCTGAGTAAGGTTCATAATCATCTTCCTTTGCATCAGAAAATGATTTTTCAGACTTGGCAGAAATACCACCCGGCGCTCCTTTCTTTTTAACGTATCTGTTATATAAACGCACAAAAGCTATAACAAAAAGAGCAATTATCAATGCTACCTCTGAAGTGCTCATTGTATTACTTCAATTTTTTATAAAGAATTATGATCCGTCAAAGATAATTCTTTAAAAAGAATAAAATAATATTTGCGGTCATCTTGTCTGACATTAGCTTGCGACAGAAGATGGTCAATACATTAATTTACTGCAAAACTTTGAGTTTTATTAAATAATTCAATATTTTCGTACTCTGAAATTTTGATGGCATGACCTTATGCAATATGCTGTCAGTGAACTCAATTTAGAAAGGATCAGATATGATTGACATGAATCCGGATGACTCTGTTCGTAAAGAACCTGACGGGGCAGATGACAATGCCGCCGGTACTCAAGAGAACATTACCCCAGAAAAGCCTGAAAATGAGGATATAACCCCCGAAAAGGCAATATCGGACTTAATAGATCAGGAGACAACTGCTGAAAAAGTTGACGCAACTGAACCAAAGACTCCCGGGTCAGCCGTTTCGGAATCAGAATTGCAGGATGCTGGTACGCCGGCAGAGGTACCAGCACCCAAGGTAAAAATCAGAAAAAAGACTCCTGATAAGGAAGACTCAGCAGAAAAAATCCCTCATGAAGCTGAAAATGGCGGACTGCCGCCTGTCGATTATTCCGGCTATTCAAAACAGGAACTTATTGACACTCTCGAACTGATAATTGACAACCGTCCTGCTTCCGAGATTAAGGATGATGTTGAACGAATCAAGACATGCTTTTACAAAAAGTCAAGACT
>JABUEV010000554.1 GCA_013314865.1 Bacteroidales bacterium
TCCATATTATCACCGTTAAGGTCGAGGTTGTTTATTCTGGAATTTTCATCATTCAGGCTTCTTTCAAAACCTTCAAGGGTTTCGGATTCCTGGAATAACTTCATAACAGCATAAAGGTTTAAGTTATCCCCGGGCAGGCCGAGATATTCTTCCGGCCAGTCCTGAGTCACAGCGGCGGTACCTGTGGCGACCATTGCTGTGATTAACGAGGCAAGAATTAAAGTTTTCATTGTTTCAAGTTTTAGAAGAACCATTTCTTCAACAATACAATATCAAAACTTATACCAACTTTTTTCAGCACAGCTCCTGGAAGGCTTTTCTGAATTTCAAAGGCTGTGCAATATTGTGGAAGGTTTCCCTGGTTCCTCCTGTGCCTATGATAGTTATGGAGCCATAATTGAATATCCTGCCGGGAACTGACTGGTCAACATTAACGCTCTCAATCTTCGACAAATTCATTTCAAAGGTGCTCCTTGCAATAAACCCGGTTTTGATAATTATCCTGCGGTTTGTGATAACAAACTCCGAAAGAGCCCTTTGTATCAAAGGTGCTATAGTAAGCGTCAGAAGGGATTTTAACGACAGGAAAATGATCCAGTGATAACGTGTTTCATAAACTACTGACTCATCCTTAATAAGATGATTGTTCACATATTTTCCCATATTACAGAATTTAATTTGTTATGCACTAATATTTTATTCTGCACTGAAATTCAATATGGTCTCATATACCCTGCCGGCAGTCTCTTCCGGAGTAGGATTAAGTTCGGCTGATGTAAAACGTCCGTTTCTGATATTTATTCTTTCAAATACCATCAGATAGAGACTGAAAATTATTTCAAGACTCAGCTGATAGCGCGGTTCCATCAGGTGTTTTATTTCTTTGATTGTATCCATTGTTTTCAGCCTGTAATGGTCGGCATGATTGAAATAAGCACTTATCAGATTCCTGAAGTTATCTGTTGGCTGGCTCCCTAAAGCTATATTTCTCAGGTCTTTTCTGGTCAGATTGTTTTCGGCTATTAAATCGTCGGCAAAATAATTAAGATTATTAAGCTGGTCTTTCTGAAAATCTCTTATAATGTGCACAAGATAGCTGAAGATGGCGCATGGAGTCGCAGCCTTTTTTACATCAAATGAAGGCTCTGCATAACCATTTCCGGTCTTTCTGATGCCGCATAAATGGACAAACACGGATGCCGGAGCCACTGATGCACCCATTGAATAATCGAAGAATGATTCAAAAGTCGGGAAGCTATCATTGTTAATGTCGTAAATCATCGATTTTGCAAAATATTCGAGAGGCCATAGGGGAATAACGAACTTTTTGATGGTATCAATAAGTTTATTATGTTCAGGATTGCATTCTTCCGAGACGACTGTTTTCTGCAGCCACTGGTTAACATTTTTCAAAAATGATTCTTTTTCAGTTTCCTTAATAAGAATGTTCTTCGCTTTGTGATTGTCTATCATGTCATCAATCATACGCATGAATTTGTAACAAATCTCAGCTGCACAATAACGTTCTTTTTCCCAGAATCTTGCAGCGATAAGAATATTAGGATGATCAATGATATTCCTGAAATCTATTGTGCTGAATATTTTGAGGAATTCTTCCTGATGTGATTTCATTACTGGATTTAAATACTGTTTTATAACGGTTAATTCTCTTTCAAGATTCTTTCAGATGTCAGTTTTGCTGAGATAAGCACATTGGGAATGCCGTTTCCCGGATGTGTGCTTCCACCGGCAAAGTAGAGATTTTTATATTTCCTGTGACGGTTATGCGGTCTGAAGTAACCCATCTGGAAGATGTTATGGGCAAGACTTCCGAAAACCGAACCTCGGGAAATATTACAGGCTTTTTCCCAATCATGCGGCAGATAGCAGACCTCAAATTTAATATGTTCTCTCAGGTTTTCAAGCCCGGCTTTTTCCAGCCGTCTAATCACATATTCACGTGTTCTTTTCTCAATTTCATCCCATTTAAGTTTTTTTGAATTGTCGGTGTGTCCGGCGGCGACTATAACTGAAAGAGTATCATGACCCTCCGGAGCGGCTGAAGGATCAGTCCTGGATGGAGCATGAACATAGAAACTGGGAGTGTCGCTTACTGACTTTTCCATAAAGATTTTGTCAAGCCCTTCCCTGAATCCATCCGACAGGAATACACTGTGATGCCCTAAAAGAGGATACTGCCTGTTAAGACCCCAGTGGAAACAG
>JABUEV010000555.1 GCA_013314865.1 Bacteroidales bacterium
AAGGTATTTGGTCCTGATGCGATTCTTAACGACCCTTATTTCGACAAACCTAAAGATAAAAGAGTGTATAAAATAACTGTATGGCATTTGTTGAGTCATAAGGGGGGCTGGTCGCAGAGGTGGGGCGACCAGATGTTTATGCCTTCGGTAATCGCCCATGAAATGAACGTAGATCAGCCGGTTGACTTAAAAACTATTATAAGATTTGCATTAAATAAAAACCTTCATTTCACTCCCGGCACAGGAAGATCATATTCAAACCTGGGTTACAGCATCCTGGGTCTTGTTATTGAGAGAGTCTCAGGTATGCCGTATGAAGAATACTGCAGAAAGAACATTTTTGAACCACTGGGGATGTACGACATGCTGATGGCGGGAAATATGCCTTCAGAACGAGCACCTTATGAGGTCACATATTACCAGTCATCCAATGTGCCACTGAAGCCTTCAATTTATGGTACAGGTGAATTACTTCCTCCTGCCTACGGTGGCAATGATATCAGAACGCTTGGTGCTGCAGGCGGATGGATTGCAACTGCACCTGATCTGATGCGCCTTCTGCTTGCTGTTGACGGATTTGACTCTCCTCCTGACATATTGACGAGGGAAAGTATAAACCTTATGACTGATGCCTATAACGGGTTTGCCCCTATGGGCTGGAAAACTGTCGTGGTAAACGGAACATGGTGGAGAACAGGTTCCTTCCCCGGCACGGCAGGAATGCTCAAACGTCAGCCCGACGGATTTGCATGGGTTGTTCTGCTTAATTCAAGCAGTTGGAACGGGCCTGAAATAAACACCTATGTGAATGCGATGATGTCAAAAGTGGTAAGCCAGATGAACCGTGATTTTGATTATGACCTGTTTGAATTTTCAATGCCGGTACCTTTGACCGTACAGTTGAAACCCGAGTCAATAGTGAAAACAGAATGTGCTTCTCCGTAAATGTAAACCTTGTTAAGGATGAACTGGAAGACAGGTATGGAGCTGTTTTCCCCGACCACCACAGGCATCAGCCAAGCTATTATTACCACGCATTCAGCCTTCCGGAACTGGCGGCAATCTGTTCTGAGTCACCCGATAAAATAACACTGCTAAAATGGGGATTAATACCTCATTGGGTTAAAAGTGCAGAGGATGCTGAAAATATCAGGTTTAAGACATTTAATGCACGGGCAGAAACAATTAATGTAAAACCCTCTTTTTCGCGCGCATTCAGATCAGGTAGATGCATTATTCCTGTAAGAGGTTTCTTTGAATGGCAGCACGAGGGCAACTTGAAAATCCCGTGGTATATTTATTCTTCTGGAAATGATATCATGTCATTAGCAGGTCTGTACGAAAAGTGGATTGATACAAATACGGGAACCGGTTTTAGCACCTTTTCAATCATCACAACTGATGCAAATGAAATGATGGCAATAATCCATAATTCGAAGAAAAGAATGCCTGTTATCCTTAAAAGGGATGTTGAAAGAAAATGGATCAGTACTGATCTTACGGAGAAGGAGGCACTCGATATTCTTAAGCCATGCCCTTCAGATTATCTTGCCGCGCACACCGTCAGCAAATTGATAAGCATCAAATCTGCTGATAAAAATACTCCTGATGTAATCAAACCATATTCATGGGGGTCAGGGGATCCCTATTTCAGATTTTCTTAGCCAATACTAAAAGGATCTCCCTGATGAAGAGGTCAAAAAGAAACTAAAGTTACGGCTTTTATTGGGCGACAAAGATGTATGTCAGCGTTCCCCTTTGGATTTTTGGAGCATTTACATCGGCATTGAACCTTGAAATGAGTGCACTGTTAACAGCAGTCTCAATAAGGCATTCGTCACTTGTTGTACTTTCTCTTGCAATAACCTGAGCTTTCTCAACCACACCTTTCTGGTCAACCTCAAGCATCAGAACAACTTTTCCGGCTCCCGGACATTTATAAATAGGTATAGGCAGATATGTGTGATATCTGCCTTCAAGCTCATAATAAATTCTTGTAGGCCCCTGGTAATTTGCTTCCATCTTCTGGGATTCCCTTGGCTGATTTTCCTGCTTCTCCTCCTTCTTATCTTCATATGCCAGGTTTTCATCACCTGCCAGCTCTTTCATCAGCTTCTGTTCATCTATATAGTTATCAGGTCCCAGTTTCCCGGCCTTAATTAGCTCTTCCTTTACTTTGTCTATGTATTCCTGAGGATCAATAGGTTCGGTGGAC
>JABUEV010000556.1 GCA_013314865.1 Bacteroidales bacterium
ACATGTGCTGAAATATGCTCCGGATGGCAGATTGCTTGTTGTTTTCAGAGACAACAGCCCCGCACACTTCAGAAAAGACCTGGATAAAATCGCAAAAGAAAAGGGAGAGGTAAATCTGAGCGAGGTGGCAAAATCAACCGGTCTGGGAAGTCCCACCGAAGGTGACTGGGTTGGATGGGTCGGTACATGGAAAGACCTGATTAAAGGCAGGAAAGGACAATACCGTATAAGGTTTAAGGATAACATTCACAGCTGGGATTGCTGTTACCCGGGAGTGGAACTTCTTCCGGACGGGACTTTCGTGGTTACAACTTACGGACACTGGGAAAAAGATAAGGAACCTTACATTTTAAGTGTAAGGGTTACACTTAAAGAGCTGGATGCAAGGCTGGGCAATTAAAGCATTCAAAATAGATGAGGTTAATGTTTAAAACATTATCGGGATAAATTGAAAAAACGATTAATCATACTTTAATGAGAAACTGCAGTAAATTATTTTTCTCCGGATTATTAACTTTTACTTTAATAATAACAGGATGCAGTGAGAGACATCAGAGGCTTTATGTTGGCAGTTTCACAAAACCCGGGCAAAAAGGTTTTTCGATTTTTGACTTCAACAGCCGGAGCGGACAACTTAAACTTGTTAAAGAAGTGGATGTGGGGCCTAATCCCTCATATTTCTGTTATTCTGAACGAAATAAGCTGTTTTATTTCCTGAATGAAGTCATGGAGTTTAACGGAGTATTTGGTGGCGGGCTGACGACATTCAGATATAATCCTGATGATTTGACTTTTGAAAAACAGAATGAGATTATAATTCCATATGCCGGGCCATGTTATATTTCGATGTCTCCCGACAGCAGCTTTTTGCTTGTGGCAAATTATCCCAACGGATCTGTTGCAGTAGTAACCCTGGATGAAAGCGGAAAACCTCTCTCTGTTACCGATACTATTCTTTATGTAAAGGAAGAACCTGACAGGTCTCATGCACATATGATACTTTCTGACCCTGGAGGAAAAAACATTTATGTAACTGATCTTGGGCTTGACCGCATTACTTATTATAGTCTCGATACCTCGACAGGCAGGTTATCCCGGCCTGAAAATGGTTCGGTTACACTTCCCGGCGGATCTGGGCCGCGCCATTTTGTTTTCAATGATGAGGGGACAAGGATGTACGTTATTAATGAGCTTGGATCAACAATTTCGGTTTTCAGTGTCGGTGAAGACGGCGGTCTTGCACCGGTGCAAACTGTGTCGACTGTCAGGGAAGGATTCCAGGGAAATAATTACTGTGCAGATATTCATATAGGACCCTCAGGCAAATATCTATACGGCTCAAACAGGGGGGAGAATACTATTGTGACTTTTAGCATTGAAGCTGACGGTACACTAAAGCTGGTTGGTCACACATCATGCGGAGGTGACTGGCCCCGAAATTTTACATTAGATCCTTCAGGCAAGTTTCTTCTGGTCGGGAATCAAAAGTCGGACACTATTGCTGTTTTCCGCCTGAACAGATCAACCGGAATGCCAAAAGATCCTCCGGGTAAATTCAGGTGCATCAGCCCGGCCTGCCTGAAATTCTTTAAGGAATAGGTCAGTCACAGTCGTGCAAAGGTATTATAAGATCTGAGACATCATAACCGTATTTTACTGCTTTGCTTTTTAGCATTTCAAAAACAGCCCCGTCAAGTTTTTTGTCTCTTGAAAGTATCCAAAGATATTTCAGAGATGGATCACCAACCATAGCATACCGGTAATCCTTGTCGAGTTCCATTACCCAGTAGTCTCCGCTGAAAGGCCAGAAGAAGCGCACTTTAAGCTTAGCGGGCTGGCTTTTATCCGGGGCCCATGCAACAGCTTCCGCTGTACTGATTTTAGATGGATTGGAAATATAGCGTCCCCTGTTAAGCACATTTATTTTCCCGTCATCTCTAAGGGTATAGGTTGCTGTGATGCATTTCAGCTTTGATTCAAATACAAACGGCTTGCGAGCAATTTCATACCAGGTACCGGCATATCTCTTCAGATCAATGTCAGGAACTACCGGAAATGTATTCTGTGCCCTGAGATTACCAAATAATGTCATGATTGCCACAGATATTATTAACTTCTTCATGTCTTTTTTGAATAATAAACAACAAACTTAATATAATGTTTGACCTGAAAGATTTTTACTTAAACAACTTCCACAGTTCCGCATGAGATTCTG
>JABUEV010000004.1 GCA_013314865.1 Bacteroidales bacterium
GGCTTCGCCGAGCTCACCCGACATACCGTCGGGTTCGGTTCAAAGATTCAAGCGGTTTATGGTTGAATGGTTGAATGGTTTAGAACAATTAAACCTGCAAAACTTGCAAAACCTAACCCCATGCTTCCGCCGCATCGGCCACATAAGCAACCTCATCTGCCCCCACTCCTCTAAACCTTTTTGTACACGGATTGACCGACTTTCTGCTATGAATTGAACTCTACCAAGATAGCAAAAAATAACCATCCCTTCCCACTTCTGTGGAAAAGTTTTTGACAATTCTTAAACAAGCTAAATGCCTGCTCTGAAAGCCTCAGAACCCTTTAAAAAAACGAAAACCTTTATTCAACCCTGACAAGATGAAATACCCCCTCAGCTGCATTACCGGCCATCGTGTTTTTGAAACTTATGACCAGTGTCTTGTTCTGTGCATCAGCTTTCCATGTCTCCTTCGATATAAAATCCTGCGGACCTGAATAATCACTTGCCGTGGTGACTGACTCAACAATTATCGCCCCTTCTGCATCCGACCATGAAGCCTTCGACTTCCTGGGCATGTCATAAATCGTTATTTTATACTCTTTTCCGTCAAGGGTCAGATTCTCAACGAAAGGATATATCTGCCCTTCACCGGTATCATAAAACCTCTGGGTCAGCAGACTATCGCCCTTTACCGTGACTTCAATACTTGTAAGAACGGGAGTGTATTCCGGCACTACCGATTTCGCCGGATCATACTTCCATTTTCCGTTAAAACCGGATCTCTGTGCCGACAGTTCAAAGGTCAGGCCGGCGGCAAAAACTGCCATCAGCGCAAATAACATTATTTTTCTCATATCTGAATTTTAAAAATTATCTAAACCAGTAATCATATTCCGCTCAGATCTGCATTCTCGAACATCAGCGACGGGATTCTCAGTGTTTCATTTTCCCTGATATCGTTGCCCAGTTCGGCCAGTGTGAACCAGAATTTGTTCATGTTTCCTGAAATATTCATCTCATTTACCGGATAGGCAAGATTTCCGTCTTCTATGTAAAAACCTTCAAATCCGTATGAAAAATCTCCTGTCGATCCGTTGCAGTTGCCTCCGATAAAGCCTGTAATAAATATTCCCTTCTTCACGGATTTTATCATCTCTTCAGGGGTTCTTTTACCCGGACTGAACACTATGTTCGATGAACTTCCGGATGTCGGCTTCATTCCAAGCTTCCTGCCGTAATAGGTGTCGATGAAGTAATTTCTCAGTATTCCTTTTTCTATTACCGGCCTTTTGACTGCAGCCAGTCCCTCGTCATCAAAAAGTCTTGATCCCGGACCTCCGGGGATAAGCGGGTCATCAACCACGGTAAGGATAGGGGAGGTGATGAGGCTGTTCTGTTTCCCGGCCAGGAATGACTGTTTCTGATAGAGGCTTGAACCAAGAAGAGCCTGGTAAATGGGCTGGGCAATGCGCGATGCAACACGGTTTTCGATTATGACGGTGTACTTGCCTGTTGCAATCTTGCGCGGATTTATCTTCTTCAGTGTCCTCTGCAGGGCTTTTTCGCCTGTTCCTGCAACCTTAAGTTTGTCCATGAAGAGTGACGATTCATACCAGTAATCAGAAGGCCTGCCGGTGTCAGTAGCCACCGATACTTCAGCAACTACCGATACATTGCTGTTCTGATTGTCACCCCTGAAACCGTTGCTGGCAACCTTAACCTGGTTTGAGACACTGTCGGAATAGTAGGAACTGACCGAGATTATTCTTTCATCCTTTCCGTAAGCTTCGTCAAGAACCTGCCTTGCCAGGAAAATTTTCTTCGCAGGGTCAACCGAATCGATTGAGGGATCAAAGTTATTCAGATCAGGGCCGCCTCCCTTGTAATAAAGATCGGGCTCGGGAAGAGACCTGAATTCGTCTTCGGCAAGATAACGTGTGGCGGCTATAGCTTCCTCCACAAACCTGAAAAGCTCTTCTTTCTTAAGCCTGTTGGTTGAATGGGCGGAATACTTCTTGTCGACATATACTTCGACCGACAATCCGCTCTGGTTTGATTCCTTCAGGGAATCAATATTCTGATTTCTTATTTCAATATCCGTGCTTCTGTTGTCATAAACAGATACTGCCGCCTGGTTTGCGCCGCTTTTGAGAGCGTGTTCAATCACCATATCGGCTAGGCTGTATTTTTCTTCTTTATTCATAGATCAATCAATTTTAAGCATTAATTCCTCCGACTGTCAGTTTTTTGATTTTAACGGTTGGTAAACCCATTGTGACCGGGGCTCCCTGTCCGTTTTTACCGCATGTCCAGGTGCCGTTGCTAAGCGCAAAGTCATCTGCGGCCATTTCTATGTCGGCAAGCGCCTGCGGACCGTTACCGATTATGTTCACATCTTTAATGGGCCTTGTAAGTTTTCCGTCTTCAATCAGATAACCGAATTTGACATAGAAAGTGAAATCGCCCTGGCCGATGTTTACTTCACCGTTGCTGAAGCTTTCGACATAAATCCCGTTTTTGACGCTTGAGATTATTTCGTCTTTCTTGTGAGGTCCGTTTTCCATGTATGTTGACCTCATTCTCGGCATCGGGATATGTCTGAAGCTTTGTCTCCGGCCGTTTCCGGTCGGTGCCACCTTGTAGTAATTGGCACTGATCCTGTCGTGAAGATAACTTGTAAGGATGCCTTTGCTGACGAGTGTGGTTTTAGCAGTTGGATTGCCTTCATCATCAAAATTCAGTGTGCCTCTGTTGCCGGGGATGGTGCCGTCATCAATAATTGTGACAAAGTCTTCAGCAATCTTCTTTCCCATTTTGTCGGAGAAGATGGAAAGATTTTTCCTGTTGAAATCGGCTTCGAAGGCATGTCCCATAGCCTCATGGAGAAGTATACCCGAATCTCCTGCACCAAGCACTACAGGCATTTCGCCGGCTATAGGCTGTGATGCCTCAAAGAGCAGAGTAGTTTTTGCAACAGCCTCCTTTGCCATTGTATCCATCAGATCATTTGTAAGGAATTCCGCACCTGTCCTGTATGAACGGCTTACAGTGAAATTCTCGACCCTGCCTTTGTCTTCCATGATGCATATTCCTGCCAGAAAGACAAGGGGCCTGTAGTCCCATGTCAGAAGTCCGTCGGAATTAAAGAAGAGAATGTACGAAGTTGTGTCACCAAGGTAAGCGTTTACTTTTGTCACGCGCTTGTCCTGGGCAAACATGTTGTCATTAAGTCTTTGAATATACGGTATCTTATCCTTAATGGAAGTCTCTTCCCACGATTTTGTGATGTTGTAGTAGCCGGGAGCAAGGTATTCTTTAGTCTTGCCTGTAAAAGGCTTTCCTGAGCTGTCGGCGATGTTTGCAGCAGTGGCGGCTGATTTCAGCATTGCCTCGGGAGTGAGGTCTTCGGAATAGGCGTAACCTGTCTGTTCTCCCTTTACTACTCTTATCCCTACACCTGATGAGATATTGGAATAGGCGCTGTTTACTTTTCCGTCTTCAAGGGCGCTGGTGTTGTTAAGAGTATGTTCAAAAAAGAGGTCGGCATAATCAGCGCCTTTTGACATGGCGGCCGAAATAACCTTCTTCAGCGTTTCCGGAGTTACCTCGAAATGGTTAAGGTAACTCTCAGCATTGTCAGATAATCTGGTCATATTGCACGAATGTAACAATGGCGGAACAATAATTGACCCTGCGGCAGCAATAGTGCCTGTTTTAATGAAATCACGTCGTTTAATGTACATATTAATAGGGTTAAATGTTTACTCATTTTGTTTCTTTATATATTGCTTCAGGAAGCTTGTTTTTTAGGACCATGAAGTTACCAGTTTCCTGAATAATAAGCGAAATCTGCATCACTAATTATTTTTTACCGGGATATTTATTTAATTCTGACAGCTTCAAACTTCTGTCCGCCCTGGTAAAGGATTGCTTTAGAGACATTTCCTGAGGCATCCCTGACAAACTCTAGCTGGGCGTCAACGACCTTCAGAAAGAATTTGGTTTCTGATTCCGGAAAAATTTCAACTTTTTCCTGACCTGTGGCCTGTGCAAAAAGTCGATTTCCATCCCGGGTGACTACAAGAGTGAAACCAGGGCCAAGCTGGTATTCACCAACGTACTGGCTAAGAATTGTCTCAGAGAGCTGAATCTCTTTCCTCGTAACAGGTTTTTTGTCTGTCCTTTTCCACTCACTTACGTTTCCTCTGTCATTCAAGACTGCCTTGCTGACTTTGCCGTCGGATCCGCGCACGAACTCAATTGTAATGAAGGTGTCCTTAATGTAGAATTTGTCTTTTTCATAAGGATTGATCTCCCTTGCTGAACCTCCCGGTCTTGTAAGGCTAAGTTGTTTGTCAGTCCTGCTTACCACAGCCTGTGTTCCTTCTTCATTTTCATACACTCCTGTAAATTCATCAAGGATCTTTTCATCAAGCTGAATCTCTGAGGGTTTCCAAGGTTTCCCGATTGCAGAAGCGGCCATCTTCAGAGTAACCATTTCCGGAGATTTGCCGGTTGTATTTGAGAACACTGCAACAAAGACGTCTTCATCAGGCAGATAGACAGAGTGGGTAAGGAATCCGTTAATGCCTCCCCCGTGCTCTATTGAACGGCTTCCCTGGAGTTGGGAAATAAACCAGCCGTAGCCATACCCCGCGCCTTCTCCGCCGGGGAATTTGTACTCTGTGTGTGCTTTTTCGAGGCTCTCCTTCGATATTACTTTATATGAGTGAAGTGCCTGATTCCATTTAAACAGATCCCCGACTGTTGACTGTATCGCTCCGGCTGAATAAGGAATCAGCATGCTTACAAAATCCGAATTTACTGTCTTATCGCCTGAAGGCTGGTAGCCCGATGCCCTGTTTTTAATTATTTTCGAATCGTCACCGTAACAGGTTGAAGTCATATTAAGGGGTTTAAAGAAGTTTTCCTCAATATATTCCCTGTATGTCTTGCCGGAAACTTTTTCAATTATGTATCCCAGAAGGAAATAGCCCGAATTGCAATAGCTCCATCTGGTGCCGGGAGCAAAATCCATAGGCTTGTTCTTAAAAATGTCTATTATTTCTTCAGGTTTAAGGTCCTGTCTGCTGAAAGTAAGGTATTCAGGAAGGCTGGTGTAACTTTTAATGCCGGATGTATGAGTAAGGAGGTGCTCAATAGTGATTTTATGTCCGTGAGTAGGATAATCCGGTATAAACCTGGTTATTTCGTCATCCAGTTTCAGCTTTCCCTGTTCCATAAGCTGAAGTATGGCCACGGCAGTGAACTGTTTTGTAATTGATCCGATTCTGAAAACCATATCCGGTTTCATAGGAACATCCAGTTCGAGGTTGGCCATTCCGAAAGCCTTATGATATATTATCTGGCCTTTCCTTGCCACTATTGCAGCGCAACCGGGCTCGCCGGGCCTGAACTGTTCAGAGAGAAGCTGATCAAATTCTGCTGTAAGAAGTTTTAATTCATTTTTTTGAGAAAGCACCGGGACAGTGATCAGTAAAGCCATTAAAATGCCTGCTGATCTTATCCCGGAGATTTTTCCATTCCGGGTGGATTTTAAAATCATAATGAAAATGGTTTATGTTATTTTATGTATAAAGACGGTTAAAAATCTGTTGTGTTACAAAAAACTATTAAAATCCTTTAAGATTCATCAATACTGTCGGGATAAGGAGAATAAATCCAAGGAGTATCAGGATGACAATCAGTGGCAGAACCCATCTGAACCATTTATCGTAAGGTATCTTTGCCACGCTGAGCACTCCCAGAAGCACACCTGAAGTGGGAGTGATTATGTTTGTGAATCCGTCGCCGAACTGAAATGCCATTACAGTTGCCTGTCGTGAGACACCTATCAGATCAGAAAGCTGGGACATCATGGGCATGGTGAGTGCAGCCTTTGCAGATCCTGAAGGCATCACAAGGTTTATGAGGTTTTGAACTACATACATCATGGTAACGGATCCAAGTTTTCCCATTTCAGAAATTGAGCCTGATAGTTTAAACAACAATGTGTCAATTATGTTTCCCTTGTTGAGTATTATGATTATTCCTCCTGCAAGGCCCACTATCAGAGCTGCCGACTGGATATCCTTAACACCGTCGAGAAACAGTTTTGTAATCTGGTTGGGCGAATAATTCATGGCAATTCCCGAAGCAAGGCCCATTGCAAAGAATAAAGTGGCAATCTCCATAATATACCATCGGTAACCCATCACTCCGGTGATAAGGATTAGAATAGTGAAAAGCAGGATATTTATTATAAAGAAGTGAACAGATTTCCTGAGTGTCAGAAATCCTGAGAAAAGGAATAAAACTGTCAGAGCCGGCAGGGCAGGAAGATTGAGAGTCTTATCGCCGGCAGAGAGGCCGGTCACAGGATTCAGCCACGAGAAGATTGCCATTACCGCGGCGATTATCAGGTAAATGATCCATGCTGAAACAGGGGTAAAATACGTGATTTTAGCCTCATTGAGTGAATGCAGTTCCCGCCAGTATTTATCATCTTCATATACAGGCGATGAAGAAGGTTTCTTTTTCACTTTCCTCGCGTAGCGGAGGATGAATAAAATTCCGAAGAAGTTTAACACCACCCAGCAGACAAGACGGTATTCTATGCCTGAAAAGAGGGGCAGGTTTGAGAGTCCCTGGGCAATTCCTATGGTGAACGGATTGAGGATTGCGCCGGCAAATCCAAGAGCGGCGGCAACAAAACAGAGTGAGACGCCTGTGATTGAATCATATCCCATTGAAACAGCAAGCGGCACAAATATTACCACAAATGCGATAGTCTCCTCGCTCATTCCAAATACGGCACCGAAAATGCTGAACATGAGCATAATAATAATGAAAATCAGATTATCGGCCCCAAGTGTGCGGATGAGCCGGTTATGTTCAATCCGCTTGCTGAAATTGAGGAAAGATTTAATGGCTACATCTATGGATTTGGTTTCGTTCATTATCCAGAATGCCCCTCCGATGATCAGGATGAACACTATTATATCGGCCCTGTCCACAAAGCCTTCAAAGAGTGCCGAAAAGACCTGCCATGTCTGCGGCTTGCTGTCGGTGTAGTGAAACGATCCCGGAACAACCACATCCCGTTCTATTCCGTTCACTGTAACAGTCTGCCGGTCATAAGTGCCGCCCGGAACGATCCATGTAAGTACAGCGGAAAGGACTATGATGCTGAATACAATGACGTATGTATGCGGGATCTTTTTTGTCATGATTTCATTCCGGTCATCAGCCTTACAGCTTTTAGCCGTGACCCTGCCTATTACATTATCTGTTAATTATTTAACAATATCGATTTTAACCGATGAGCCTTTCAGACCTTTTGATGATGCTTTCACGGTAAAAGATCCGGTGGCTCCTTTTTCTGCTTTTACAATCACCAGGCAGAGTCCGTTAAATGCTTTTCTGTATGAAGCCTGGAAAGGGTCGTGGCTGGTAGGATCGCCGTTGTCGACAGCAACTATCTTACCGGGACCTTCGATTGTGAAGTTTACAAGGTTACTGCTTCGCGGGACGGTAAGTTTTTCTTTGTCTTCTATTTTGATTGTGATATATGAAAGATCATTTCCGTCGGCTTTTATGGCTGTACGGTCAGCTTCAGCCGAGAGCTGGTAGGCTTTTCCGGTGGTTTTCATCACATCCTCAGCCCATTTCTGGCCGTTTTTGTATGCCACCACCTTCAGTTCCCCGGGCTGGTAGATTACATCATCCCATCTTAGCCTGTATTCGAATTCACCCTTCTTCTTCCTGCCGAGTGATTTTCCATTAAGGAATAGTTCAGCTTCATCGCCGGAAGTATAGACATGAACGGGAGTCACCTGTCTTTTTCTTTCGGGCCAGTTCCAGTGAGGCAGTATGTGAGCCATGGGGAGCTCAGGCCTCCATTTCGACTGGTAAAGATAGAAACGGTCCTTCTTAAAACCTGCGAGGTCGAGAATTCCAAAATAACTGCTTCGTGCCGGATCCTCAGTAATGCCTTGCTCCTCAAGTCTTTTCTTAAGCTGTTCATAACGCCGGGAAGTGGGAGGTATACCCGACAGATCCATCCCGTAAGGAGTCGGTTCACCAAGGTAGTCAAAACCGGTCCATACAAATTCACCAAAGACTGCAGGGTATTTATCCTGCATTGCCCATTGTTGATCGGGTGTAGAGGCCCATGCAGGATATGCAAGATCGTATGAAGAGACATGGAAGATTCCCTTTCCCGGAAGGTTGTTATTCAGATTGCCTTCAACCACGGGAAAGAAATATTCTCCTCTTGAGCTTACTGTCGAAGCCGATTCGCTTGAATGGAAAGGCAGGTTGTCATTATCCTTAAGTGCAAAGAATGCATCATAGCGATGCAGACGGTAATTGATGCCAAAGACATCGAGGGTTTTCTGGAATCCGTTTGTGCCTGATTCATCCCAGTTACAGCCGACCGTTACAGGTCTTGTGTTATCCTCTGATTTCACGATAGCTCTGAGGCTTTGAGAGAGCGCAGGATTGTTCTGGTCGCCAACCTCATTTCCTGTGCTCCAGATAAATACTGAAGGGTGGTTGCGGTCTCTTCTTACCAGCGCCCTCAGGTCTTCTTCATGCCATGCATAGAAGAGTTTGTTATAGTCATTTCTTTTCTTCGGAGTTTTCCATGCGTCGAAGGCTTCATCTTCCACGAGGAATCCCATACGGTCGCACAGGTCAAGAAGTTCCGGGGCAGGAGGATTGTGGCTGGTTCTGATGGCGTTACACCCCATTTCCTTAAGAATTTCCAGCTGACGCTCTGCAGCCCTTACATTGAAAGCCGCTCCAAGAGCTCCAAGATCGTGATGGTTGCATACTCCTTTAACCTCCACTCTTTTGCCGTTAAGGTAGAAGCCATTTCTCGGCGTGAATTCAAGTGTCCTGAACCCGAAATTAGTTCCGCAAACATCACTGACACTTTCACCGTTCATCACTGTAACCACTGCCTTGTAGAGCTGAGGATTTTCAATATCCCACAGAGCAGGCTCTTTTACCGTAACATCAAGTCTGAAGGTATGAGTCCCGAAAGCAGGCACGACAGCTTTTGCGGTAACCGATTCTGCAACAGGAACTGACGATACCTCTCCTTTTTCATTGACTTTGTAAATGGCAGTCTTAACAGCTGTTTCGACCGGTGTGGCAATATGGCTTTCAGTTTCAATTTTAACACTGGCAACTCCATTCTCCTTTTTTATCTCCGGCGTGGTGCAGAAAATTCCGTTATGCGAAACATGAAGCTGTGAGGTTTTTACAAGCCATACATTCCTGTAAATTCCGGCTCCGGGATACCACCTTGAATCCCATTTTTTTGTATCGAGCCTGACGGCAATCAGATTTTCTTTTCCGAATTCAACATAAGGTGTAAGGTCGAGTCTGAATGAAGTATAGCCGTAAGGCCATCCTCCCACATACGAACCGTTAAGCCACACTTCGGCATATGCCATAGCCCCGTCAAAATCAATATAAATTCGTTTGTCCCTGTCGGACGCATCCAGCTTGAAATGTTTCCTGTACCATCCGACACCTTTCCATGGCAGAAGGCCGGTGCTGTTTTCAAGAGTGTCGCTGAAAGGGCCTTCAATGGCCCAGTCGTGAGGAAGGTCAAGTGTTCTCCATGAGGCATCATTTACAGACGGGAGATACAGGTTTTCCGGCTCTTTATCGGATGAAGCCGGCTCATAATATGCGTTGAAGTATTTTACAAACTTCCATCCCTCATTGAATGATTCCCGCGACCTTGGGGATTCCTGTGAATTAATAGTCACTGAGATACAGGTTGCCAGCATACAAAATGCCGCAAGTTGTATTAAGGCTTTTTTCATGGAATTAATGGATTAATATTATTTTAAAGAAGTTTAAATATATCAACTATTTTTTCACTATCCTCACTGTAACTGACTCACCATGATTGAAATTTATTTTTCCAATATATATTCCGGGCTTCAGTCCGGATAGATTCAACTGAACAGAACTGTTGTTTATTTCCGATACGGTAAGCGCAGGAATTCCTGTGAGGTTAAAGAGGGTTATCCGGTCAATAATTGTGTCAGATTCTATGAAAAGAATATCGGTTGCAGGATTGGGAAAAGCTCTGCATTTCGGACTGTAATCCTGATGAGGGACGTAGTCTGGTTTAGTAATATTATTATCAAGCCAGGTCAGTCGTCTTTCGATCCATGCTTTTAGTTTTTCAACCACACCGGCATATGTCAGCGGTTGTTCCCCTCTTTCAATATTATCCACATTAACACCCAGAATTGGCCATTTTTCATAGTGCCTCTGCTGTGCTTCGTCAAGAAGGAGGGCAACAGAATCAATAATGTTATTTAGATTATTAATGTCCAGGATATTTTTCCGGAGGCGGGTATATCTCTCATAAACCATGTATGCAAATTCAGGATCCTGCATAAACCTTATCTCCCACGAAGGCGGCACCGGCCAGGCATAACACTCATTTATTTTATACGCCCAGCCCGATCCGTCAGTCTGGTCGAAATGGATGCAATCCTCGGTCAGATCCTTCCATGCCCAGTCATAATCCCATACGGGTCCGGAGTAAATAAGCTTATCCTTGCTGTCCCTGTCCTTGTAGAAATACCTGCTCTTTTTATAGGCATCCACGTTTCTCGATACTTCGCCAATGATGAAATAATCTACGAACGAACCTGCATCAATCCATGCCTTGTAGCCCTTGCTCCTGTCCCTGAAATTACTGCTGTAAAGAGTTGATTCAAAAGCATCAACATAATTTTTGAGATAATTTTTCTGATCAGGTGTAAGTTCGTCGGGCTTTGGATCGTAATAGACAAAATAGACTTTTGCACCGGGCTTGTTAAGAGGCGAGAAATTACTCAGCCAGCTGTCGGTTTTTGTATAATAATCATTTTTAAAGATATACCCTCCCGTCAGATCGTCGCCTGTGTTTTCATCAGGATTAAGCTTGCTTATGTTTACACGGTTCTTGTCCTGTTTGATTTTTTCACATAGAAGGTATATTCCCTGGTATTCATCATTCAGTACGACTTCACAAAACCTCAGCCTGGGTGCATAGTGTCCCATTTTTCGGAAAATTTCAAATGCCAGGACATTCCTTAGAAAGCTTTTATCACTGTAGTTTTCAAGAAGCACCCAGTCATTCTCCTCCGGCATTCCGAGCAGTGATACGTTAAGATTAGCTCCCTGGCTGTCTCTTGTCTCGAAGTTGTATGATTTCTGCGGGAGAGATGCCGAATATCTGCCTCTTACCTCTATTCCGGCAACTCCATCATACACATTTGCAGGATCTGTGATATTGTTTCTTTTACCGGGACCATTATAAATGATTTTTATCCCGGCTGTGATCTTTGGCTCGTTGTTGATTGTCTGCCCATAGGTGTCAATGATAACAATGGGCAGGTTTGATGAAGTGAAGTCAGACTTTGAATCTGAATCTTCTTTGCAATTAAGTGAAATGTCATTTTCAGATATGCTCACCCGTCCCTGAACGGAATAATCATAATTTACCTTATGATCTGCGATGTTTAAAACCTGGCTTTGAGCCGGTGAGGCCTCAAGCAGAAACAAAACAAATCCGGTAATGAAATTTTTTATCATAGACAGCCTAAAATTAATATTTATCTTCAGAATCAGGAATGATTAAGTCTCATTTAACGGAAAGTGTAATTTTTGCGAAAATTGAAGTCTATTTTCTCCTGGACCATATTTAAGACATTATTCTAATGGTCCGGACAAATGAAATTTTATAACATCGACCGACATAATTGCTTTTATTTTACATTTGTTGATTGACTCCCGGAGTGAAATTCCCGGTGTGTTCAGGCAAATATTTAAAATTATCTTTACCAATGGACAGGTTATTATTCAGGTGGGTCTTTATCATTGTTTTTCTTCAGTCATCAGTATCTTCCGTGGCCCAATACCTTGCACCACAACAAAGGCATTTTACCAGGCAGGACTCATTAAGGGGCTCAATCACCCCTGAGCGTGAATGGTGGGACCTTATATACTATCATCTTAATATCAGTGTCAATCCTTCCGACAGTACCATTTATGGAACAAATACTGTGGTTTACAGGGTGCTTAAGCCTTCACAGGTAATGCAGATCGATCTCCAGGAACCTCTTGTGCTGTCTGAAGCAAAGCAGAACGACAGGGTGCTTAAAGTTGTCAGGGAAGGAAATGTTCACTGGATACATCTGGCTGAGGTTCAGGAGCCCGGAAAGATATATTCTGTGGTTCTCAGTTACGGAGGCAGGCCAAAAGTGTCGCGTAGGCCGCCATGGGAGGGAGGCATTACGTGGAAGACAGACAGCAAGGGACTGCCGTTTGTGGCATCGGCTTGTCAGGGTGACGGGGCAAGCCTTTGGTGGCCATGCAAGGATCATATGTACGATGAACCCGACAGCATGCTGATCAGCGTGACTGTCCCTTCAAACCTCATGGATGTTTCAAACGGGCGCCTCAGAAGCGTGGTGAAAAACCGCGACAAAACAACCACCTATAACTGGTTTGTGTCAAATCCGATTAACAATTACGGGGTAAACATAAATATTGCAGACTATGCCCATTTTTCAGAAGTCTTTAAGGGCGAGAAGGGGGATCTTAATTGTGATTATTATGTTCTGAAGGAAAACCTCCAAAAGGCAAAGGAGCATTTCAAGCAAGCTGCCATGATGCTCGAGGCATTTGAATACTGGTTTGGCCCGTATCCTTTTTACGAAGACGGGTATAAGCTTGTGGAGGCTCCATATCTCGGGATGGAACATCAGAGCTCGGTTACATACGGGAACGGCTATCAGAACGGGTACAGGGGAGTGGACCAGAGCGGTACGGGATGGGGTGACAGGTTTGATTTCATAATAATACATGAATCGGGTCATGAATGGTTTGCAAACAGCATTACATACGAGGATGTGGCGGATATGTGGGTCCATGAGAGTTTTACGAACTATTCGGAGAGCCTTTTTGTGGAATATCATTATGGCAAAAAGGCAGGATTTGAATACGCAGTGGGAACCAGAAGAAACATCAGAAACGACAGGCCTGTTGTCGGAATTTATAACGTTAATTTCAGCGGGTCGGGCGACATGTACTCAAAAGGAGGCAACATGCTTCATACACTCAGGCAGATAGTAAATGATGATGAAAAATGGAGAGGTATCCTGAGAGGGCTGAACCGGGATTTTTATCACCAGGTTGTAAAAGGCTCACAGATAGAAAGTTATCTGAGCGAAAAGACAGGCCTGAATCTCAAACCCTTTTTCGACCAGTATCTCAGGGATGTTAGAATACCGGTTTTTGAATATTTCACTGATGGTAAAAAGCTTACTTTCAGATGGAACAATTGTGTCCAGGGATTTGACATGCCGTTAAGGATATCTATTGCAGGAAAAGAGAGAACCATCAATCCGGTCACCAGGTTCACGACTATTGAACTCGATTCGGAAAATCCTGAAATCAAAATTGATCCGAACTTTTACATAGCTGTGCTCAATATGACGGGGAGGTGAAAGGCACAGAGCTCAGAGCACAGAGCACAGGGCTCAGGGCACACTTGTCCTCCGGAGCCTTGGCGAAGGAGGAGGGCGAAGATTCCAGAATTCCAAGATTGGCTTCGCCGAGCTCACCCGACTGTATGTCGGGTTCGGTTCCAGAATTCCAAAATTCCAGGATTGGCTTCGCCGAGCTCACCCGACAGTATGTCGGGTTCGGTTCAAAAATTGGAAGATTGAAAGATTAGAAGATTAGAGGATTCAATGATCCGGAAAGAAACAGTGTAACTCTGTGGTTTATAGGGATTTGGTATTCAGTGTTCAGTATTCAGTATTCAGTATTCGGTAAACGCTAAACCCGAAACGCGAAACGATAAACGAAAAACGGTAATTGTATAAAAATAATACACAGTGTAACTCTGTGAAAACTCTGTGCAACTCTGTGGTTAAAAAGTATTCGGTGTTCAGTATTCAGTATTCGGTATTCCCTGCCCGACTGACGCGGTCAGGCGGGGGTATTCGGTAAACGCTAAACCCGAAACGCGAAACATTCTTTATTTAAATTGAGATTCCTATTCTCTCATAGTATACAAGCTCACTATCTGGCTGTTCGAAATATATTATTATATTTGTAAACATATAAATATGAATAAATAAGAATATGATAAGAAACCTGACTATACTTGTAATATCACTGATATATGTGAGTGCATCTGCACAGGAAGTTTCTCAATGGCGGGGACCAGACCGCAACGGAATATACAGGGAAACGGGATTGCTTAAAAAATGGCCAGATCCGGCTCCAACCTTGTTATGGAGTTTTGATGGTCTGGGTGAGGGATACAGCTCTGCATCTGTAACTTCTTCAGCAGTTTTCACAACCGGCATGACAGGCGGAACGGGATATGTCTTTTCATTTAATCACCAGGGGAAGCTTCTCTGGAAGAAAGAATACGGAAAGGAATGGAGCGACAGTCACAGCGGTTCCCGCTCAACACCCCTGGTAATAGGCGACAAGCTCTATGTAATTTCAGCATTTGGACGACTGGTTTGCATGAATACTGCCGACGGACGTATAATATGGTCTGTTGACTTTATGAAAGATTATGACGCCAGAAATCTTACATGGGGCATCACAGAGAATCTTCTTGCAGATGGAGATGTGTTGTACTGCACTCCCGGAGGAGTTAAGGCTAACCTGGTGGCCCTTAACAGGAACACAGGCAGTGTAATCTGGATGAGTAAAGGAAACGGCGAAAAATCAGCCTATTGCTCACCCATGATAATAAACCTTCCCAAAAGGAAAATCCTGGTTACAATGATGGAAAGGTCAATACAGGGTTTTGATGCATCAAACGGAACCCTTCTGTGGCGTTTCGGACACATGAACCAGTACAGTGTTCATCCGAATACTCCAGTTTATAATAATGGATATCTTTATTGCACAAGCGGTTACGGATTCGGTGGTGTAATGCTTAAGCTGGCTCCCGACGGCTCAGGAGTAATCCAGGTATGGAAAAATGAAAAACTTGACCCTAAAATTGGCGGCTTTGTTGTGTTGAATGGGAGAATTTACGGAGGAGGAGACAATAACCGCCAGCTTTTTTGCCTCGACTGGAATACAGGGAAAATTCTGTACCAGCTGAACAGGCTGGCTCCCTGCAATATTATTGCCAACGACGGATTACTTTACATTTACAGTGAAAGAGGAGAGGTATCGCTTGTTGAGCCGGGAAGTGAAGGTTTCAACATAATAAGCACCTTCAAAGTGTCAAAAGGTTCAGGCCCTCACTGGGCACACCTTGTGATTAATAATAAAAGGCTTTATGTCAGGCATGGAAGCGCTTTGATGGTGTATGATGTAGGAGCTAAATGATGCAGGAGGATATTGCTCAGGGCTCAGAGCTCAGAGCTCAGAGCACAGGGCACTGGGGCACGGAGCGTAGAGCGTAGAACGTAGAGCGAAGATTCCAGGATTCCAAGATTGGCTTCGCCGAGCTCACCCGACAATATGTCGGGTTTGGTTCAAAGATTCAAAGATTAGAGGATTAGAAGATGTGAAGATGTGAAGATAAGGGGATTCAATGATGCAGAATGAAGCAGTGAAACTCTGTGACTACTCTGTGTTGTGCCGCAGGCACACCGTGGTTATTTTAAAAAACCAAATTAGAATTATGAAACCGCTCCGCAGTTTTTTAATGAACGTTTTGTTTTGCTCTTTTCTAGTATTGATGTAACCGCTCCGCGGTTCACGAAAAATTCTGTCGGAATTTTAAAAAAAGACTGCAAGACTGCACGACTCTGACGAACGTAGTGAGTCAGTTCCGCGAAGCGGAAGCATGACTGCATGACTGCACAACTATCAAGGTCTTCGCTTCAGCGTAACTTGCATAATTTACCCTTCTTCCTCTTTGACCGGGAATAATTTTTACTTAAATTGTACCGGTCTCTCCAAATTATTTTGAAAATGAAAAAAAATTCAGTAACTTTAATATTATTGCTGGTTTCCATTTTATCTTCCTCACAGCAAACCGGCTTCCTGGAAAATATTTACAGCTACATCGAAAATCCTTCCGTGTTTGAGCTGAATCAGACAGACGGACATGTGCCTCTTGTGCCGTTTAAAACTGTATCGGATGCTCTGAAGAACGATAAAAAAATTTCAGAATGGTTTCTCTCGCTTAACGGCGACTGGAAATTTCTCTACTCCGACACTCCAGGAGGGATACCAAAAAACTTTTATACAGAGAGATTTAATGATAAAAAATGGCAAACGATTGTGGTGCCGTCAAACTGGGAAATGAAGGGTTTCGGAGACCCGCTCTTCAGAAATGTTACGACTCCGTTTAAGCCAAATCCGCCGCATGTGCCCCGTGAATATAACCCTGCAGGTGCTTACAGAAAAAGCTTCACAGTCCCTTCCGGCTGGAAAGGCAGGGAAATATTCCTGAGAATGGAAAAAACAGCTTCCGCCTCTTTTGTCTGGGTAAACGGAATGGAGGTCGGATACAATGAAGGCGGTCAGGAACCGGCCGAATACAATGTGACAAAATACCTTAAGCCAGATCAGAATACAATTGCTGTCTTTGTTGTAAAATACTCCGACGGTTATTATCTTGAAAACCAGGACTACTGGCGACTGGCAGGAATCTTTGACGATGTGTGGCTGTATGCATCTCCCTCAATTCACATTTTTGACTGGGTAGCCACTACTGACCTTGATAAGGACTATGTTGATGCCAGGCTTAATATTTCATTGATTATTAATAATTATGCGAGTCAG
>JABUEV010000557.1 GCA_013314865.1 Bacteroidales bacterium
TCTCCGGTGCTGTCCAGGGTGTTGACGTTCTCTTTTTCGAAGAACACGCCGATGTTTTTCTCTTTCAGTTTCCGTATGTATTGAATGCAATCAAGGGTGTTTCGTGCAAAACGGCTGATGGATTTTGTCAGCACCAGGTCGATCTTGCCTGCCATGCAGTCTTCAATCAATTTATTGAATCCTGTCCTGTTTTTTGTGCTGGTGCCGGATATGCCCTCATCGGCATAGATGCCTGCAAACTTCCAGCCTGGGTTTTTCATAATTTCCATCGTGTAATAATCCACCTGCGCCTGGTAGCTGGACTGCTGTTCCTCCAGCTCCGTGCTGACCCGGCAATAAGCAGCTACTCTCAGCTTTTTTATCTTTGCTTTTTCCTTGAAATCATAAACCGGATTTGCAGGGATTACCGATACTGTTCTTTGTCCCATCGCCATGGGTTTTTCCTCCTTTTCCCCGTAAATTATATGATGTGCTCATCATCACTCCGTTGATCAGTTCAAACCGAAGCTGCCCGGTGATTTCCACTGTTATGCTTTTGATGGTCGCTTTAAATAAAGCCTCATCAAATGCTTTAATGGGCTTATATTTCTCAAGCACCGCTTTCAATCTCCTGGTTTTATATTCAAAGTCATCCACATGGGAAACTCGATATTGTTCTACAGCTCTTTTGAACAGCAGCTGTGCCATCTCCGACGATTTCAGGCCGTTTTGACCGAGTCCGCTGGATATTTGAAATTTTATCCTTCTTAATTCTGCACTTTCTGCCACAGCATTAACTGCCGGACGCTTTTCTATCATTTCAGGGATTTCCATTACCCGGTTGATAATTTGTATAAAGCCTGCTTCAAGCTGCTTGTCGTCAACAACGCTGCTTTTGCAGCATACCCTGTTGTCAACGATATACCGTTTGCATTTCCAGTTGCATTTCTTGTTCCTGTCGTGATGTTCGGTGTACCTTTTGAAAACACTCCCGCATTCCCCGCATATCAACCTGCCGCTGAAGGGGTAAGTGCTGGCGATGCCGTTGGCATAGTAATTGACATTTCTGCCAAGCCGGGCGTTCTTTTCTTCCCTGATCTTATTTGCAGTATTAAACACTTCCTCCGGAATAATGGCAGGATAGAAGTCGTTTCCGGTGTATTTACAGTTGCTCAAAATTTTTCCGATGGAGCCGTGATTCCAGGAGGGCTTTCCGTTGGCGTTGGAAACCTTCATATCTGTCAGGGCCTTTGCCATCTGGTTTAAAGAACTGCCCGATATAAAATCATTGAATATTTTTCTGACCAGGTCTGCTTTTTCCGGTTCGATGGCTACGGCTCCGTCTATGATTTTATAGCCGAAGGGCATATGTCTTTGCGCCATTAGACCACTTCCTCTCCGATAATTTCTGGAAGCTCCAGTCCGTTGATCAGACGGAAGACGATCTCAATCTTGGATTTTACGATGATCTTTTCTACCATCAGAGAAAAAATGTTTTCATCAAAGCTCTCCATCAAGTCATCCTGCTTTTTAAGGAAAGCAATCAGTTCCTCCGTCCTGGCGGCCTCGTCATTAAATCCGTTGTATTCGAACAGCTTGCTTCGCTGCTTTTTGGCTTCATAGAGCTGCTTGGCAATCAGGTTGCTTTGCTCAATAAAAAGAACAGAGTCAAGATATCCTTTCGACCTCAGTCTACTTAATACATGACTCTGTTCGGTTAGTTCCGTTATTCTTTTATTGATTTCCCTAACCTGGGATTCATGTTCCCTGCCGCAGTGAAGCTTTTTCAAATCCTCAGCCAGGGGGATTAATATTTTCTCATAATTGCTTTTCAGCTTATTATACAGATTGATGAATGCAGCTTTGATGTGATTGTCCTTGACAGCTGTCATACTGCATTCCATCCGGTTTCTAATATGCCTGGTGCAGCACCACTGCACGGTTTCATAAGGTTTGCCCTTGAATATGATTTGCCTTTTGAAAGTGCTTCCGCATTCTCCGCATTGGACTTTGCTGCTGAACGGGTACCGTTGGTTATATTTTCGATGGTCCGTATCCACCATGGCTTTTTCAATTTTTCGCTGCTCCATGATCTCCCTGACCAGTTTAGCCTGTTCTTTTGAAATAATGGGTTCATGGTCATTGGCAATGTAATAACACTGTTTTTGTCCCCGGTTCCGCTTCCGTTGGAAGGGCAATGTGTCAGTGGTAAAGGTCTTCTGAAGGAGC
>JABUEV010000558.1 GCA_013314865.1 Bacteroidales bacterium
TTCTTCTTCGGCAGGCCTGGTCTTCATAAACTCACTGAACGGACAGATTGATCTCTCTGAGAGCTTCCCGGGAACTTATGTTGTCACAAATACAGCCAATGTCGCAGGTTGTGGTGTCTTGTCCTCGACTTTTGAGGTAACCATTGCAGGGCAGACATGGACAGGTGCAATTAATTCCAGCTGGAATGAGCCTGGAAACTGGTCATGTGGTTTTGTACCTTATCCGACAACACATATTCTAATACCTGATGTGGCCAATAAACCTATTCTGTCAGGAGGCTTAACCGGAACAGCCAATAATATTACGATAAATACCGGTTCCTCACTTGAAATCAATGACGGAACTATTCAAATAAAAGGTTCCATTTCTAACAATGGAATCTTCACCTCAGTCAACGGTTCAATAGAACTGAATGGCCAGGGTCTGCAGATTATTGGTCCGGATGTTTTCCACGGAAACACTATAAAGAATCTTATCGTCGACAATCTGTCGGGTGTCACGCTCCAGGGCCCGTTAAATGTTTCAGGATATGTAAAAATATCTTCCGGTATCTTAAATTCTGACGGATATCTGACTCTTCTTTCAACTTCAGCCGGTACTGCTTTTATTGACGGTACCGGAAATGGAACCATTTCAGGCAATGTAACGATGCAGCGCTATCTTCCTGAAGGCTTCGGTTACAAGTATTTAAGCTCTCCTTTCCTCGCCGCAACTATTAATGAAGTCAGCGACGAAGCAGACCTTTCAGATCCGTTCCCGGTAGTCTGGAAGTACGATGAAAGCAGTATAACTACAGGATGGATCAGCTACATCAATCCTTCAGATATCATGAATCCTCTGGAAGGGTATGCTGTTAATTTCGGTTCATTAACTGATCCTGTTACTGCTGACATTACTGGCATTGTGAATAACGGCTACCTGTCAGTGACTCTTTACAACCACAACAATACCTATACTCAGGGTTTCAACCTGGTCGGAAATCCGTATCCTTCTCCAATAAACTGGGATAACGCCACAGGATGGACAAAGACAAATATTGACAACGCGCTCTATTTCTTTAAAGCCAGTTCTACTGACCAGTATGGAGGAACATACAGCACCTATATTAACGGCATCTCAAGCGATGGCATTGCAGGTCCGATTATACCATCCATGCAGGGCTTTTTCGTACATGTTTCCGACGGAGCTTATCCCGTTGCCGGAACTCTGGGCCTTGATAACAGAGTAAGGATTACAGACCTGACTCATCCTTTTATTAAAAAGAAGGGAGACACTCCATTAGAAGGATTATTGCGAATCAGTGCTTCATTTGATGATGAGATAAAATACTCCGACCCTGCAGTGATTTATATCGACCCGAAAGCTACCATGAATTTCGACGGCCAGCTTGACGGATTGAAACTGATGAATACCGATTACGATGCGCCAAGCCTGTTTTCGGTGGCCAATGACGGTAAGAAATTATCAGTCAACTCCATCCCGCAGTTATTTGGAGATCCCTGCAAAATTCCTCTGGGATTGAAGTTATATAAAGATGGCTACATAATCTTCAAGGTAAATGAGATTGGTGAAGAGATGGCAGGAATGGAAATATATTTCACTGATTCTTTCTCAGAAACAAGTATCAGGCTGGGTACAATCAATGAGTACAGGGTCTTTCTCAAAGAGGGAGAACATTACAACAGGTTTTTCCTTGAAATAAACCCTTCATCTACCGGTATAACTCCGCCATACGAAAATGATAACCTGATAAGAATCTATTCATACCGTGGCATCCTGATAGCAGATATAAACATTTTGCCGGGTAACAAAGGGAATCTTTCCATATTCAATCTGGCCGGACAGATATTGTTCAGAACAAATATAGATTATCCGGGTCATTATGAGTTTAGCCCGAATCTGAAAGATGGAATCTATCTGGTCAGGTTTTCAACAGAAATGGAGATAGTTACAAAACTAATCTACATTCAGAACCGATGATGACCGCAACAGGCATTATAAAACAGGGTTTAAAGCAGTTTTTTTTGCTACTGTGCTTTTTGTCAGTCGCAGACGCTAATGCTCAGGAACCGCCACCAAGGCCTATCAGAATTGACCTGGTGCAGAATCTTAGTTTCGGTGCATTTTACCAGGGTCCGTCTGGCGGTTCAATTACTATTGACCCTACAGGAACCAGATCCTCTACAGGAGATGTAATTCCTATAAG
>JABUEV010000559.1 GCA_013314865.1 Bacteroidales bacterium
ATCAAAGGTGAAGTCGTTTCTTCTTCATCCTACAGAATATTCTGACTTTTGAGATGTTACCTGAGGGCAGTTGAGGAGAATAATAAATCTCTTTATTTCATTTTAAGGAGAAGCCCGTCCGGTTTAAAACGGACGGGCTTGGGGAAATGGTTAAGAAAAACCTGATAAACGACACTGCATCGCAAGTGCCTTCTTAACCGTTTAAACCTGCCTTTTAAGGGGCCGGGGGAAACTCAGGCAGGTACGTCTATGTTTGCAATTGCCTGCTCAACTTCAGCATCAGTCAGTTCATGGTCAGGAAGATTGCCCTGGAAGTATTTTTCATAAGCTGAGATATCAAAATGGCCATGTCCGCTGAGGTTAAAAAGTATTGTTCTTGAAACACCCTCAATATCAGCCTTTCTTGCCTCATCGAGTGCACCGGCGATGGCATAGTTGGATTCGGGTGCGGGAAGAATACCTTCAGTGCGGGCAAACAAGACTCCCGCCTCAAAGCATTCCCTTTGCATTTTTGCCTTTGCCTCAATAAATCCGTCCTTGAGAAGCTGGCTGACCAAAACTCCTGCTCCGTGATATCGCAGTCCGCCTGCATGTATCTTTTCAGGAATGAAATTATGGCCAAGAGTGTACATTGGAAGAAGCGGTGTCATGCCGGCAGAATCACCAAAGTCGTACATAAACTTCCCTTTTGTGAGTTTTGGGCAGGATGAAGGTTCGACTGTCAGAAGCCGGGTTTTTTTACCGTTTAAAAGGTTTTCCCTGAGGAAAGGGAAAGCAATGCCTGAGAAGTTTGAACCTCCGCCGAAACAGCCTATCACAACATCGGGATAATCACCGGCCTTTTCCATCTGGAGCAGGGCTTCCTGCCCTATGATTGTCTGATGAAGTATTACATGATTTAGCACGCTTCCCAGAGAATATTTTGTGTAGGGATCCTGAACCGCTATCTCCATTGCCTCGGAAATTGCAATGCCCAGACTGCCTGGAGAGTCGGGATATTTTTCAAGGACTTTCCTTCCGGCTTCAGTCATCGTGCTCGGAGAGGGGACTACTCTTGCATTATATGAATTCATCAGGAGCTTCCTTCCCGGCTTTTGCTCATAACTTACCCTTACCATAAAGACAAGCAGTTCAAGGCCGAAATGATTACATGCATAGCTAAGGGCACTTCCCCATTGTCCTGCACCTGTTTCGGTTGTAATTCTTTTTATGCCCTCCTGCTTGTTGTAATAAGCCTGGGCAATGGCTGTATTCGCCTTATGAGATCCCGAATAATTGCCTCCTTCATACTTGTAGTAAATTTTGCTTTTTGTACCGAGTGCTTTTTCAAGATTCACAGCCCTGAATAATGGAGAAGGCCTGTACATTTTGTAAAGGTTCAGTACTTCTTCAGGAATGTCAATGTACCTTTCGGAAGAGACCTCCTGCTTTATCAGCTCCATAGGGAAGACAGCTGCAAGCGCTTCAGGGCCTATCGGCTGACGCGTTGCCGGATTAAGGGGAGGCAATGGCTTGTTGGGCATGTCTGCCTGAATGTTATACCATTGACGCGGCATCTCTTTTTCACTTAGGGTAATTCTCGTTGTCTTTTTCATAAATTTTTAGTTTTATGTGGTTAGTAAAATCTTTAAAATGAAAAGGCACGCTGTGAACAGCGTGCCTTCATAGAAATAATATCTTTGAAAATTACATAACGGCCTGATTCACAGCATCAAATTTTTGAGCTGCACCAGCACCAGATATGTAACATTCTTCTTTTCATCACAGGCAAAAATAATAATAAATTTTAATTTACAACAACTAATGCCATTTTTTTTAAAAATCTTAAGGAGTATGTATTAAAATGTTTCATATTTATTTCCATAGTCCCCTTGTTTGTCACTTATTTACAAAGGTCATAATCAGATAAAATGTTCAAGGCAGAAAAATGATACGGGTTTATTCTCTTTCATTCACTGACTTTAGCCCCTGCTTTTCTCATGTCTTCAAAAAAATCGGGGTAAGATTTTGCCACACAGTCCGGATTGTCAATCATGATTTCTCCGGTTCCTCCAAGTGCAGCGACGGCTTCAGCCATGGCTATCCTGTGGTCACCATGTGAACTTACTTGAGCTCCCTTTATCTGTCCGCCTGTAATTTTCATGCAGTCATCTTTAATCTCAATTTCTATTCCCATTTTGACAAATTCACTTGCAAGGGCT
>JABUEV010000560.1 GCA_013314865.1 Bacteroidales bacterium
AAGAAATCGTCTTCACTGAGTCTGCATGACTTGATCATCTCTCTTGCATATTCAGCTCCTGAAAAATTTTCATCAGCATTATTGGTTCCAACAGTGAATTTAACACCTGCTTTCTTTGCCCTTTTTATGAACTTTTCTGAAGGGATTCTGTACCGGTTGTTAATTTCTATAGCTATGTTATTTTCCTTTGCTGCATTTATAACTTTATCCATCCTTTCCTCTGTCCAGAAAAAATCATACCTTCCTGCCATAGATTCAGGCAGAAAAGTTGGATTTACATAAATATCAATTGGTTCCGTATTTAAAATTTTAACGGTTGTATTTACAAGATAATCCATAAATTCCTGTTCGTCTGCTATAAACGTCTCAGATGGGATCCATATCCGGTTTCTTCTTCCTTGTCCGTCTGTAAAAGTCATGGCATCAGTGAACACATAGTCAAACTTTTTTATTGATTCTTCTGAAAAGATATTAACCCATTCCCTTCCTTCTGCCTGCATTCCTATATAAAACTGAGGGTACCCCTCAAATGTGGCCAGAACTGAATCAATCTGACTGTCGCTGTGAACCGGAAATCCAAGGCCGCAGTTAACTGCCAGTCCATATCTGATATTTTCTTCCTGTGATTTCTTAACAGCATCTTCAATTGTGAACTTTCCTTTGAGATGAACGTGTAAATCAGTAATCTGAAACTCAGAATTTCTTTTACATGTTATTGATAATAATGCAATCAGAGTAAAAATAAAGAGTCTGTTTTTCATTTTGAATAGGTGTTAAAAACAAAAGTGTAAAGTATGAAAATCTATCTCTGCTGTAAAGCTAACCAAATTGTTATTAAAGTCCAACTTTGACTCTCTTTTTCACAATGTCATTATCGACAGGTATTTGGATTACATTTGCCATTGTCCTGTTTCTGATTTCAAAAAAAACAATTAGGTTTACGGAAATATAACATCAATGGCAAAAAGCTTAACGATTTTATGTTTATTCCTTTGCTTGCTGTCACAAAAAATTGTTTCTCAGGAAGAAACCAGGGCAGAGGTATATCTGCTTACATGCGGCCCCGGAACCGAGACTTATTCAATTTATGGACACACTGCTTTGAGAATTGTTTTGCCTGAAAGGGGAACAGACCTTGTATACAACTGGGGAGTTTTTGATTTCAGCACCCCGAACTTCGCATGGAAGTTTGCAAGAGGAAGACTTAATTACATGCTGGGCGTAAGTACGTTTGAGAACTTTCTGAAAGAATATGTTTATGAAAAAAGATGGGTAATTTCTCAGAGAGTAAATCTCAGCAATGATCAGATAAACACTCTCTTCACTCTTATTAATGAGAATCTGAAACCTGAAAACATACAGTACCTTTATGATTTTTTCTATGACAATTGTTCTACACGTGTAAGGGACCTGTTGGAAAAGAGTACCGGGAAAAATCTCATTTATCCTCCTGATGAACCATTAAAAAGCCAGCCTACTTTCAGGCAGAAGATAAGGGAATATCAGAAAAACTTTGCGTGGCTGAACTTTGGAATAGATCTTCTTTTAGGTTCTCCTGCAGACAGAAAAGCATCCTTCCGCGACAGGATGTTCCTTCCCGTTGATCTGTACACAAACATGTCAAAACTTCTTGTAAACACTGAAGGAAAAATGATTCCGCTTCTGCAGAATCCGGTTACTGTGGTGAGTTTTGACAATGCTTCAGAAAAGCCTGGTATGATAAATTCTCCTTTGTTTTTATTTTCAATCCTTGCAATTCTTGTTATTATACTTTCAGGAACTTTCAGGGGAAAAAAATTCAATAACCTGCTTGACATCAGCCTGTTTGCGGTCTTCTCCATCCTGGCTCTTATGATGATTTTTTTCAACTTTTTTACAGATCATCATCAGCTTAAATGGAATCTTAACGTAATATGGCTGAATCCATTCATTCCTGTATGCCTTGCAAGTCTTGTGCTGAATAAAAATTGGCAGACATTTTTCAGAATTTGCTTTTTCCTGGCTCTTTTCTTTCTTGTTTTCATCGCAATCCTTCCACAGCAGATAAATGATGCCTTTGTTCCGCTTATTATCATTCTATTAATAAGAACTTCAGCCAGATCAGGATTTAAGTGGAATCCATTGACACTGCCTTATTTAACATAAATTTAACACTTCTTAACTTCATTTTTCAAATAAGGGATTTTCCTTTGTGCTT
>JABUEV010000561.1 GCA_013314865.1 Bacteroidales bacterium
GACTTGCCGGTCGATAATGACCTTAGCCCGCTTCACCTGGTCTCCACCCGGGACAGCGCGGTCGAGGATGTTAAGGCTGTTGCGGATGGCAGCAAGCGGGTTACGCAGCTCATGCGAGAGCACAGCCAGGAACTCGTTCTTGCGGTGATCGTCCTCACGGAGTTCTTCCGCAAGAGTGCGGTAGCGGTCTTCACTTTCACGCAGAGCCTTTTCAGCCTTCTCGCGCTCTGTCACATCGCGGAACACCAGAACTACTCCAACAATGTTTCCCTTGTCATCTTTAATGGGTGCGGCGCTGTCATCAATTGGTATTTCTGTTCCATCTTTTGCTATCAATAATGTATGGTTTGCCAGGCCTGCTGTAAAGCCTTCAAGTAGTACTTTTTTTATCGGGTTCTCGGTGGGTTTACGTGAGTACATGTTTATTATGTTAAAAACTTTTGTTAATTGTTTATTTAAGATTTCTTCCAGCTTCCAGCCAATTAGTTTCTCGGCAACCGGATTCATAAATATTACCAGACCGTTCTTATCGGTCGCCATCACAGCGTCTCCGATACTCCTGAGCGTTGTGGAAAACCGCTTTTCGCTCTCTTTTAATTTCCTTTCCATTTTGTGCTTGTACAGTGCCATGTCGATAGTTATGTGCAATTCTTTTTCCCTGAAAGGCTTGACTAAAAAGCCGTATGGTTCTGTTATTTTTGCCCGTTGCAGGGTATCATCATCCGCATAGGCGGTGATATATATAACCGGAATATCGAAACGGTCCCGAATTTGTTCGGCGGCTGCAACACCGTCCATTTCTCCGGGCAACATGATATCCATCAACACCAGATCAGGAGATGTTTCTTCTGTTTTTTTGACAGCTTCTTCTCCGGTAGAAATAATATCAGGAGCGGTGTATCCCAGACTTATTAGTCTATATTGTAAGTCAAGGGCTTCAATACCTTCGTCTTCAACAATGAGTATTTTTGCAGCAGACATTATTTCCTGCTCCTTTCTTTTCTTAGTTCAGTGAATATAATCATAAATTCGGTTCGGTTGCTTGTATTGAGGCTAATGACGCCATTGAGTTGTTTTACCAGCACGCTTACTAATTTCAGCCCCAGTGAATTACAATTCTCTATTTCGAAGCCCTCCGGCAAGCCGATACCATTATCGCTAACGGTCAGTATGAATTTGTTAGCGGCGTCATGACGCAGGTCAAGGCGAATTTCACCTGTTTTACCTGTACTTCCGGAAGGGAAGGCATGTTTAAGTGAATTGGAAACAAGCTCATTAATGATCAAAGCACAGGGAATTACCGTATCAATGTTGAGTGTAAGGTTTTCAACAGAGATTTTTGATTTTATGATTCTCTCACTCATCCCGTAAGAAAGGAAGAGGTTGGCTGTAAGACTTTGAATATATCCGGCAAGGTCGATCTTCGCCAGCGATTTGGACTGGTAGAGTTTTTCATGGATAAGGGCCATGGAGTAAACCCGGTTCTGGCTCTCCTTGAACAACTCTATTGCCTGCCTGTCTTTGATATAAGGCAGTTGAAGATTGAGCATACTGTAGATGATCTGAAGGTTGTTTTTGACACGGTGGTGTATTTCCTTGAGAAGTGTTTCCTTTTCAGATAGGGCTATCCGGAGGTGCGCCTGACTGTCCTGCAGTTCCTTATTGGCGATTGCGAGCTGGGTTGTACGTTCGTTAACCCTTTGTTCGAGTTCCTTGTTTAGCTTTTGAATTTCTTTCTCTGCTCTCTTGCGATCGGTAATGTCGATGCCCATCTCCAATATGAGGGTGGAGCCGTCTATGTTGGTGAAGGGGAAGTCGAAAATATGGTAATTGCGGCCGTCCGGGCCGGTCCATTCCCACTCATGGGGCATCATGGTTTTCAGAACACTATAAGTTTCGCAAATCTCACAGGGTTCGCTGCGGCCAAACAGATACTCAAAACAGCGCCGGCCGTGGGACTCGCCGAAACGCTCCCGGAAGAAACGATTGGCAAAGGGTACTTGATAATCCGGTGTCAAAAGCAGCAGATAAGCCGGCAGCATTTCCAGGACAGCGTTGAATCGCTGCCGTTCTGCTTTCACACACTCCTCAGCCCGCTTGCGTTCAGTGATGTCTCTTTTGAGAAGTTCGTTAACTCTTGCCAGTTCAGCTGTCCTCTCCCGCACCCGCATATCTAACTTATCTTTTGCTTCG
>JABUEV010000562.1 GCA_013314865.1 Bacteroidales bacterium
ATAACGGGATCCTTTCCGACGTTACCTACAAGAATTACTTTATTGATTGACATATTATAATAAGGTATAATATTTAATAAAACTGATTAAAAGGTAAAGTTATAAAAAAAACACTTAATTTAACCGGCTGAACTGAAATGAATTAATGTTAACATTTTCAATTATTTACATATTCAAAGGCTTGAGGGAATATCCGGTGACAGAAGAATCAGGATTTTGGTTGTATAACCTATTTAATTGTATTATAGGCATTAAAGTAAATCAGAAAAAAAAATAATTCTGTAACTGTTTCAATTTAAATAAATAATATTTTTATATTTGCAGGACTGAAATATCGCATTCTCAAAATAATTTGTTGAATTTTAAACTTCACTGAAATGACTAAAGCAGACATTGTAAATGAAATTGCCAAAAGTACTGGCATAGAAAAAGTGACAGTACAGAAGACTGTTGAAGCTTTGATGGATACCATAAAAACCTCAATGGTGGCCGGGAATAACGTCTACCTGAGGGGATTTGGCAGCTTTATCGTTAAGAAGAGAGCTAAAAAGACTGCCAGAAATATTTCAAAGAATACTACAATTATTATTCCTGCACACAATATCCCGGCATTCAAACCAGCAAAATCATTTGTTAATAAGGTAAAATCACACACCAAGAAATAATCATACCATGCCAAGCGGTAAAAAAAGAAAGAGACATAAGATGGCCACTCACAAACGCAAAAAGCGTTTGAGAAAAAACAGACATAAGAAGAAATAAGATACCGTAGGGTGTCCAATAATTAGAATAAACTAAACCTAAAGATCATACAGTCTTTAGGTTTGTTATATTATTAAGTCAGGTGTTGTTGGTAAGCGATTGATTATTAATATTGCAGCGAGGTGATTAACAAGGATTTGATCATTGATGCGGGTGATTCGGAGATTTCCCTGGCTTTACTGGAAGATAAACAGCTTGTTGAGCTAAATAAAGAAAAACGGGATGTAAAATTTTCAGTTGGAGATATATTCCTGGGCAAGGTGAAAAAAATTATGCCCGGGCTCAATGCAGCTTTTGTCAATGTAGGTTATGAGAGAGATGCCTTTCTTCATTACCTCGACCTTGGAGCACAGTTCAGAACTCAGCAGAAATACTACCTTACAGCAGTCCAGAGGCAGGGAAAGGTCCCTCCGCTTCATAAAATAAAACCTGAAGAGGACATTGACAAATCAGGAAAAATTAAGGATGTCCTGTCTGTCGGTCAGACTGTAATTGTCCAGATTACCAAGGAGCCAATTTCGACAAAAGGGCCGAGACTCTCATCCGAGATATCACTCGCAGGCAGGAACCTTGTGCTGATGCCGTTCTCCGATAAAATTTCTATCTCTACAAAGATCGAAAGCACTGAGGAAAAAAACAGACTTAAAACGCTGATACAAAGTATTAAACCTAAAAACTACGGCATAATAGTCAGAACTGTTGCAGAAGGGAAAAAAGTGGCCGTCCTGGATGCTGAACTCCGTGAACTGGTAAAAAAATGGGAATCAGCGTTTGAGTCAGTGAAAAAAGACATTAAATCTCCCAGGCTTTTTATCGGTGAAATGAACAGAATCTCGACAATCCTGAGGGATATTCTTAATGTTTCATTTACCAGCATACATGTAAACGACCCGGCACTCGCTGAAGATATCAAAAAGTATATCAGGGAGATTGCTCCTGAAAAGGTCAGTATAGTCAAAGTCTATAAGGGCACTATTCCAATATTTGATCATTTCGGTGTTAACAGGCAGATAAAGGCGCTTTTTGGAAGGACGGTTTCTTTCAAGCATGGGGCTTACCTTATTATAGAGCATACTGAAGCTCTTCATGTCATTGATGTGAATAGCGGAAACAGGTCTCGTGCGGGAAATGACCAGGAAGCAAATGCTCTGGAAGTAAACCTTGAAGCAGCTGCTGAAATTGCAAGACAGTTAAGACTGCGCGACATGGGAGGCATAATCGTGGTCGATTTTATCGACATGCAGTCGGCTGAAAACAAACAACTCCTGCACGACAGAATGAAAGAGTTAATGGCTAACGACAGAGCCAAACACAATATCCTCCCGCTTTCGAAATTCGGAATAATGCAGATTACACGTCAGCGTGTCAGACCTGAAATGAATATTGTTACAAATGAAAAATGCCCCGCCTGCCTAGGAACAGGAGAAATTA
>JABUEV010000563.1 GCA_013314865.1 Bacteroidales bacterium
ATGTGGCTCGGACCTGCACTGAAGGTTCCATACCGGGGAGTTCTTCACTGGAACTGGAGATGGATACTTGATTATTCCGGAGGCCAGATGACCGACTGGGCAGGCCATCATATTGACATAGCAAACTGGGGTGCAGGCCTCGAAAATACCGGACCTGTCGAGATTTCAGGGTTTGGTGTTTATCCACCTGAGGGTATTTACAATGCACCGGTGGAGTATGACTTTATATGCAAGTATGCGAATGGAATAGAGATGAGAGTGGCAAATGCTTCACGCACTGAAAAGGGGATGGGAACTGTCTGGCACGGCGACCTGGGATGGATTTACACCAACAGAAACGGAGTGCTGCAGGCTTCAGATCCTAAGATACTTGATGAAGTAATCGGTGAAAACGAAATACACCTTTATAAAAGTGAAGACCACTGGAAAAATTTCATCGATTGTATCCATTCAGGAAACCCCACCATTTCACCAATTGAAAGCGCATATAGGGCTATTTCTGTGGGATTGCTAGGAGAGATCGCTATGACTACTGGTGAAACAATAAAATGGGATCCTGAAAAAGAAGAAATAATTGGTAATCCTCGCGCCAGCAGACTCTTAGGCAGGCCTTACCGCCAGCCATGGAAATTACCGGCAGTCTGATACTGACTTTGTCTTAATTTATGTGTAAACTCCAATACCCGAAAAACAAGACTCAACAGGCAGAAAGGCTAATTGTATTCCAATTAAAAATAACAAGATGAAAAAACAATTTATACTTCTTATACTGACAGCCGGATTAATGGCAATATTTAATTCCTGTGCAGATAAATCAAAAATCAGGACTCTGATTATCACAGGACAGAACAATCACAACTGGAAAGCCAGTTCTCCTGTGTTAAAAGACATACTTGATAACTCAGGATTGTTTACGTCCGAAATAATGACTACCCCGGAAAAGGGAGGAGACATGTCTTCTTTCAGGCCCAATTTTTCAAAATATAAGCTGGTGGTGCTTGATTACAACGGCGATTCATGGCCTGAAAAGACTCGGACTGATTTTGTCAACTGGGTAAGAAACGGCGGCGGTGTTGTGGTATATCATGCTTCATGCATGGCATTTCCTGAATGGAAGGAATACAACGAAATGATTGGCCTGGGTGGCTGGGGTGACCGTAATGAAAAGGACGGACCGTATGTATATTACAGCAGAAACGAACTCGTGACAGATACTTCAGCCGGGCCGGCAGGGACACATGGTGAACGCCTTGAGTTTGAAGTAAGGACAAGAGTGAAGGATCATCCTGTGACAAAGGGATTGCCTTCCAGGTGGATGCATGCCAGCGATGAATTATATGAGAAGCTGAGGGGCCCGGCAAAGAATATGGTGGTTCTTGCCACTGCCTCAGCCGCTCCCCCTATGCGCGGAGAGGGCATAAACCGCCATGAGCCTATGCTCCTTGCCATAACTTATGAAAAAGGAAGAATTTTCAGCACTCTTCTTGGGCACGCCGATGAAGGAGGAGGACCTGCAATGGAGTGCGCAGGATTTATAACCACATTGCTGAGGGGTGCTGAATGGGCCGCTACAGGTAATGTAACGCAGGAAGTCCCTTTTGATTTCCCCACTGCAGCCGGAGTAGTATTGCGTCCTGGCTTTAAGGAGATAACCCTTGAGGAGACGATTGCCAACCTTGGAACATATGATATTCCTAAAAGCACAAAATATTTTTCACACCTTCAGAGCCTCATAAGGAAATCTGCCGGAAATCCTGATAAATTGCTGGAACTTGAAAAGGCAATGACTAAGGTTTTAACGAGCAGTGAATCGACTGCAGAATCCAAAAAACTTATTCTGCGCGAATTGAGCTGGATGGGATCAGATTATTGCATTCCTGCAGTAAAAAACCTCCTTTCAGTTGAGGAACTTAAGGATGAAGCAACATTTGCATTGCAGAGACTGGGTAAAAGCGAGTAATAATATTGCAGGGATGCCGATTCTCCGTAAAAGAAATTGGATACGCCGGGGAAGCTACCTTGTGTAATTTTGAATTTCTTTAAATTGAAGCCAGATGCTTTCTCTTGTCATTCCGGTATATAATGAAGAGAGGTTGCTTGATGAACTGATTAAAAGGACAGTATCATCTCTTGAATCATTTGTTTCTGATTATGAAATAATTATAGTGGACGACTGCAGTAA
>JABUEV010000005.1 GCA_013314865.1 Bacteroidales bacterium
CAGGCACATCTGAGGCTTTCAAATAACCCTCAATTTGCCCGGGATATATTTCCTTAATGCCCTTTGATATTTTTACATAATTGTACGATGCACAACCGTTAATTGACAGGATCAATATTATTACTGTCAGCTTTATCGCATAATTTCTTTGAATGCTTATTTTGCCCCTCATAACTGAAAAGTTTAATTAAATCAGATATTGAATTTAAACTTTTTTAAGCAAAATTTATCAAAAGAACTATGCAAATAGTCAGTCCGGGGAGCCTAAATTTTGTTTGTTACAATTAGTCCGGGTAATAAATTAAAGACAGAGCAGATAATCAATAAGTATCAGTTGGCTTTAGGTTAAATATTTCTTTATCTTTATTATCTTGAATGAAAAAATATTAAATTACCAACCTGATCAATTCTTTGACAAACTCTACTCTGATAGGATAGCATATGTTGCAAATATTTAATTAAAAACCTTATGAAAGCTTTTCAAAAAATCACAACGACAGGAAAAATTCTGGCCATCCTGTTATTACTTGCAAGTGTTACTGCGTTGTTTACCACCTGTAAGACCAAAGATTATCCAAGAAAACCCCAGCGTTTAGGATCGGGTAAGGTGAAATGGACTGAATCAATTACACCGGACGGATGGGTTCTTGTGACAAATGAAGGCGGGACTACTCTTGGATATTCCAACAAGTCAGGGCTTAAGCTTATCCAGTCTGACGGATACGCCTTCAAAGATCTGAACAGAAACAACATGCTGGATATTTTTGAAGACTGGAGGGTTGACTATAACACAAGAGCCGCGGCCATGGTTGATGAAATTCCCGTTGAACAGATGATGGGAATGAAGATGAATCCGTTCGGAATAGGGAGTGTAAATGCTGATGCACTCGATGATGCAATTAAGAATGCACTGAAATTTGGATACAGACAGTTGCGTGCCCCCGGTTCGAATACATCCGGTAAGGTGAAAGCCTCATGGAATAACATGGTACAGGAATATATTGAAAGTCTTGACAGCGTGGTTTGTATTCCTGCAGTTTGGATAGCTGATCCGAGATCGGGGGATGTATCAGAATGGCCATGCAACCTTGCAATGGCGGCAACATTCGATCCTGAAGTAGGAGCTGAATACGGAAGACTGATGTCAGAAGAATGGCGTGCCATGGGAATCTCTATGCAGGTAGCCACACAAATGGATCTGGCAACAGAACCGCGGTGGAAACGTATTTCCGGCACTTTCGGCGAGGATCCTGCATTGTCGATGGACATGGCCAGGGCTGTAATCAATGCATGGCAATCAACCTATGACAAAGACGGAAATGACCTGGGATGGGGAGAACACAGCGTAAACAATCAGATGAAGCACTTTCCGGGAGACGGAGCTGCCGAAGGCGGTCGCGAATCACACACACGCGACGGAGCATATAACGTATTTCCGGGCGGACAGTTCTGGACTCATATTTTGCCGTTTGCCGCATGCATGGACCTTCCGGGCAAGACTAAATGTGTGACTGCTGCAATGACAAACTTTTCTGTTGGGATTGAAGCTGACGGGTCGCCGGTTGGCGGTGAGCGCGTCGCCACGAGCTATAGCTCCTATAAAATCAACACTGTTTTAAGGGGAATGTATGGCTGGGATGGCTATATCCTGACAGACTTTGGAATCATCACAGGAAAGAATTACGGTGTGGAAAACCTGACTCCGGCCGAATGCATGCTGGCAATACTTGAGGCCGGCTGTGATGCTTTTGGCGGTGAAGGCCGCAATCCGCAGGAAAGCGTTAACCTTGCAATGGAAGCCTATAAACTTGGAGTTGCAAAACTCGGTGAGGAAGCAATGAATAAAATCATGAGGAAATCAACTGAGAGGATACTGAGAACCCACTTCAACATCGGAATAGTTGATAATCCCTATCTGAGTCTCGAGAAAGCAGAAACGGTTCCGAACAATGCAGAGCACAATGAAAGAGGCTTCCAGGCTATGCTGAAATCCATAGTGATGCTCAAAAACAAGGGAAGCATCATTCACCGGGCAGTGGAAGGATCAGCCAAACCGACTGTATATATTCCTATGGTCTACTCTGAAGCAACTTCCGGCAGGGGAGCCAGACCTGCATCCGCCACACCTGTATTTAACCTGGAAACTGCCAGCGAATACTTCAATGTAGTAACTGATGAAATAGCAAAAAAACTTACTGGTCCGCCCGATGAAAATGGAAATCGCACTGTGTCGCCGAAAGACATTATACGGGCATCTGCAGAAAAAATAGCTCAATGCGACTTCGCTCTTGTCAGGATAACCAGTCCTCAAAACGGTAATCCGACCTACATGGGTTTTGGAGGCATTACTACCGAGGGCAAAAAATATACGTATCTGCCTATTTCACTTCAATATCGTCCCTACACTGCAAATTCAGAATTCGTACGTAAGGAGTCCATCGGAGGAGACATGATTGAAGTAACTGAGACATCTCCTGAAGGCTATGGCGATTTAAAGACAAAGGTAAAAGAGAATCGTTCATATTTCGGCCAAACTGCAATCATCAGGAATGCAAGGGACCTGGATCTGGTACTGAACACCGCATCCTCTGCAAAGAAGGTAATTGTTGCCGTAGACGCATCAAATCCGATGGTGTTTAATGAGTTCGAGAGCAAAGTAGATGCAATACTGGTGGGATTTGGTGGCGACAGGTCAGCCTTTCTCCCCGACAAGGCATTCCTTGAGATAATTTCCGGAAGGGTAGAGCCGTCGGGACTGCTTCCGCTTCAAATGCCGGCAAATATGGAAACCGTGGAGGCACAATTCGAAGATGTTCCGAGGGACATGAAATGTCATGTTGACAGCGAAGGCAACACATATGACTTCGCCTTCGGGCTTAATTGGTCGGGTGTAATAAAGGACGGCCGTACAGCAAAATATAATGTGCCTCCTATTACAGGTAAGCCGCCTGAAAAGAATTAGTCAAGACTTAAACTGACAGACAGATAGAATTTAATATACGGTACTTAAACACTGCTCTATTCATCAAGGGAGGAGAAATATAATAATGCCGATGCTTTAAAAGGCATTCTTTGCAAATCAATGCTTGAATAACTCTATAAGACACTTACTCAACCATTAACCGTTCAATGTCGAGACTATTCAAGTGTGCCTTATGCCGCTTGCCTGAGTGGAGGATTTTATACATTACAGGAACCACAATCAGAGTCAGGAATGTAGATGTTGACATTCCACCGATTATCACCCAAGCAAGACCGTTCCGCAATTCAGCTCCGGATCCTGACGAAAGAGCTACGGGGAGCATCCCGATGATTGTTGAAAGGGCTGTCATCAGAATTGGACGGGTACGTATCTGCACGGCCTGAACAAGTGCTTCATTGATCTCTTTCCCTTCCTTTATTGCATCATTGGCGAAATCAACCAACAGTATGGCATTCTTCCCCACGAGTCCGATAAGCATGACAAGTCCCAGCATGCCGTAAACACTTAATGCAGTGTTAGTAAGAGCCAGGGCAAGAATCGCTCCCAGGATTGCAAGAGGAATAGAAAACAGAACAGCAAATGGATCAGTCCAGTTATTATAAAGGACTACTAGGGAAAGATAAATAAGCACTATAGATAAAAGAAGTGCACCGGTCATGACGCTCATGGAATCGCCCATTGACTGCATATCACCGGTTACAACGAGTCTGATCCCCTGAGGTTTTTTCATCTTATCAATTCGGTTTCTGAATTCCTGAGAAACCTCTCCGGCAGTTGCACCCAGAACCTGTGTCCGGATTGTCACCGAACTGTTGCGGTTAAACCTTTCGAGACGGCTTGGACCGGTTCCAAGAGTTACATCAGCAAATTGCGACAGGCGGATTGCTTCACCCCGGTTATTAATGAAGGTCAGGTTGCCCACATCCTCCACCTGCTCCCTGTAAGCCTTGTCCGATCTTATATTAATATCATATTCATAGTTGTTTTCAGTATACTTTAGTGAGTTGTTCCCCTGATATGTCATCTGCATAGTAAAACCTACATTTTCGAGTGTAAGGCCGAGAGAAGACATCTTGTCACGGTCAACAGCCACATTTATTTCAGGAGTGCCGCTTTCCACTGACAGTTCCTGCTGCATCGTACCGGGAATGGAACGCATCACATCAAGCGCCTGCTCGGCGAAAATCATTACCGAATCGGCATTATTGCCTGTAATTACATATTCAACCGCTGCCTTGGCAGCCTGCCCTGTTACTGCGACACTAAAGATTTTTACTTTCGCATCAACAAGGTAATCAGACAGGGACTTTTTGATTTTTGCAATATACAGCCTTGTATTTTCGTCACGCAGTCTTGACGGCACAAGCTTCACATTCAGCTCCGCAAGGTATGGAGTCCCCCGCGTGCTCTGAGTGTTGTCACTTGTGAGACCCACCATTGTGACAACCTTGCTGACCTCAGGTCTGGCCCGGAACCAGTCTTCAGCTTTCCGTACAAGTGCATTCGATTCTTCAAGTGAGATATCCCTTGGCATTTCCATCTGCATGATAAACTCGCCCCTGTCCACTTCGGGCAAAAATTCAAATCCAATGAATCCAAGCGGGAAAAGTGAAAAAACGGCAACTGTAATTACAAAAATAATCAGAGCAACCCATCTTTTATGAAAAAGCGCCCACTTTAACAGCTTCGATACCCAGAGGCCAAATGCGGCTATTGTTTTTTCAAATCCAATCAATATCTTCTCAAACAGGTTTTTTCCTGTCAGCATCTGGATGTTCCCAAACCTGGAAGTAAGAAGAGGAACAAGGGTAAGTGCGGCAAGAAGACTGACAAGAATTGAGAATATTATCACCCCGCAGAACTGCCTGAGAATGTCTGAAACAAGCGTATTTGTCAGAGCAATGGGAAGGAAGACAATGACAAGTACAACTGTTATTGAAATTATGGTGAACCCTATCTCCTTTATGGCATCCCATGATGCACGTACCCTGTTTTTACCCATCTCGATATGACGATACACGTTTTCGATGACTACAATTGCATCGTCCACAAGCACTCCGATAACCAGCGAGAGGCCGAGCAATGACATGAGGTTAAGAGAAAAATTAAAAAGATTCATGCCGATGAAAGCCGAAATAAGAGATACAGGCACAACAACCATTACCACGATTGCATTCCTGAAATTGTGAAGGAAAAGTAACATTACAAGTGACACAAGCAACACCGCCAGCAGAAGGTCCTTGAGTACCGATGAGATTGATTCACGAGTAAAGTCAGTTGAGTCCTGGGCAATCTCAATGTTAAGGCCGTTTCCCGAATACTCTTTTTCAAGGGACTCAATTGTCTTCCGGACATTATTACTTACGTCAACCGCATTCGCGTCTGATTGCTTATAAATATTGATCAGGATGGCATCCTCACCGTTAACCCTGGCAAGGCTCGAAGGATCTTTTATTGCATCCGTAATTTCAGCAATATCCTGCAACCTGACCAGTGCGCCGGTTTGAGAAGTCATCACTACCAGGTTTCTGATTTCATCCACGCTTGTGAATTTCCCTGAAAGACGGATTGCGGTCTGGGTCTCTGAATTCTGGATGCTTCCTGTCGGGAACTCAAGATTGGAAGATCTTATCAAACCCTGAATCTGGGCGGGTGTGACACCCAGAGCCCGCATCCTTGTGGCATCAAGATTTAACTGTATTTCCCTTTGTAATCCACCCACGAGAGTACCCTTCGAGACACCCTTTATACCTGAGAGTTGCGGAAGAATACGCTTGTCCATCAGATCAAAAAACTGTGTCGGTTCCAGATCTGAAGTCGCTGATAAAATAATTATCGCCTTGTCATCTACAGTCACCTTTGAAATAACCGGTGACAATACTGACACGGGAAGCTGTGATCTTTTCGCATCGATTAAGTTCTGGGCATTGGTTATGGATTTGTCTATGTCAGTCCCGTATTTGAATGTGACAAAAAGCATCGACAGGCTCTCATAGGAATAGGACTGTATCTTGTCAATGCCTTCCATGCTTGAAAGAGCATCCTCGACCTTGCGGGTCACTGAATTCTCAACTTCCGATGGTGATGCACCAGGGTACATGATCTGGACATTTATCACCGGGGGAGTGAATTTCGGCATAAGCTCGGCACTCAGTTTTTTATAACTTATAAAACCAAGTATTGCCAGAACCGAAAACAGAACAATTACATATACAGGTCTCTTTATTGAAATTTCGGAAATTTTCATCTGTGCTTTTTTTAGTCAGTTCTGAACGCTTCTCTTTTACAATATTTTTTGAAAGCGCTATGGTTTACCTGTCAGTTTTGTTCCTGACCATTACTCCATCCGACACGTTAATCAGTCCTGCAACAATTATACTGTCGCCAGCCTGTAATCCGTCAAGAATTTCAACCTTATTGCCGATCATTGAACCAACAGTCACCTCCTTTTCTGCGGCCTTTCCGTTAGTGACTGTAAAGACTTTTGCATTTTTCACACTCCCGGTAATGGCACTCCTCGGGATCATAATTACTTTGTTCTCAGATTCAATATCAAAATAAGCGGTCACATACATCCCGGCTTTAAGGTTCTTCTTTTCAGAGCCTGAAATAGTTATTTCAACCGGATAATTCAGTGACCTGTCTGCTTTTGATCCGACAAACGTAATCTCCCCGATGTATTTTTCTCCGGGAAAAACATTGCAACTGATTGTAACATTCTGACCCTCTTTCAGGAGCATGACCTGTCTTTCAGTAACATTGCAAACAGCCCTTAGCCGGGAGTCATCCATAATGTCGAAAAGCCTGGCACCTGGATTGAGATATGTTCCGACCTCTACATATCGCTTTACCACTGTTCCTGAAATTGGTGATTTGATCCTTGCATCCTCAAGACGCCTTTTACTGCTTATATACCTGCTCTCAGCAGCGGCAAACTGCGTCCTGATGGTTTCCAGCTGCTGATCAGTTACTCCCCCGCTCATATTGGCATTTGTAAACCGTTCAAGGTCGGTCTTTAACGCATTGTACGCTGCCTCGCTCGCTGCAAAATCTGCCTTAAGCATCTCATCATCGACCTGAACCAGTATCTTCCCCTTGCTGACTACTGTTCCTTCATCAGCAAATACTTCAAGCACCCTGCCAGATACATCGGAAACAAAAGAGAGCTCACGGAATGGTTCAAGTGAGCCGTTGGATATGAAACTCCGGTTAAAGGGTTCCTCAGTGACTTCAATAATCCCCACAGTTACACTTGCAGAGGCCTCAGAAGCAATCTGAGTTTGTTCTGAACTGCGATTTTTATTGATCACCAGGATTACAATAATTACAGCTATAATAGCCAGTACTGCGATTATGGGCCAAACTTTTTTCATAATTATTAAGATATTGCCTCCCCTGACTGCCCCTGAGGAACCTCCAGGTTCAGCATTGTCTGTTATTTAAAAACTTTTAGTATTCATAATCATTGGTTTACCTGACCAGCTCCCTTATATTTCCGCTGGCTTTAAGAAGCTCTATGTACCCCTTCATGAAATTATTAAGTGCATCCGCATAGCTCATCTGCGCCTGTATGAGAGATGAGTTTGCGTTAAGTACATCTGACATCGAAGCTATGCCTTCTGAATAATTCCTTTCGGTAATGCGGTACACCTCTTCTGCAAGAGCCATGTTTTCCCTCTGGACATTAATTGCACTTCGACTATCTTCCAGTTTTAACAATGCATTTTCATATGCCATGCTGAGAGACTGTTCAAGGATGATCCCGTCTTCCCTGGTTTTGAGGATCTCGAATTCTGCCTGCTTTATTTTTGAGTTTCTTGAAAGACCTCCAAACAGAGGAACACGAAGGTTCAAACCTGCCATAGCTGATCCGTACCAGTAATTTGTTTCCCCCGTGAAAAACTCATCTGAAACGCCGTTATAGTTATAATTGATTATGGCTGTCAAAACTGGAAATTTTTCATACACTGCGCTCTTTCGTTGCAGCTGCTGTAAATTTTGCTGATGGTTCAGCATTTTGTAAGATGTATGAAGCTTTGGATCGAATGTGTGAAAATCTCCCGTTTTTATCTGCTTTTCAATTGCTTCGAGATTGATCTTTTCAATTTCCAGGTCACCAGATATATCCATTCCCATCTGCAGTTTCAGCAGGTTTTTCTGCACTTCGACACCATTTCGGACTGAAGCTCTTTGTGTGATCATGTTAGTCCTTGTAACCTTTAACCTGTCCAGATCCACTTTCCTGATTAACCCGCTGGCGTAGTTTGCTTCCATTGAAGTCAGTACAGAATCAATTATTTCGATGCTCCTGCCAAACATGTAGTCAGCGTATTCCGTCGCCTGAATTGCATAAAAGAGGTTGGCAGTCTGACTGATAACATCCTCTTCCCTGGCCTCGGCGGCAAGTGAGGTCAGTTCTTCAGCCGTTCTGGCAATTTCTACAGCATTGAAAAGGGAGAGGTTTATAATTTGCTGGTTAAGGGCAACCCCAATCCCGGCTGAATAGTTGGTCCCCATTTCGATCGTCAAATATTTGGCTGCATTGGGATCCTGCATGTTCGGAGGAAGGAAGCTGTTAATGAAATTGGGCATTATAAACCGTGGTTTCTGAATGTTGTAGTTCAGATTGCCGGAACCTGATATTTGCGGCAATAAGGCTCCAATTATTTCTTGCTTCGTCTTTATGGATTTATCCAAATCATACTGTGCTTTACGTATATTATGGTTGTTTTCCAGGGCAAACTTCAGACAGCTCTGAAGATCAAATACCTGCTGTGCACCAGCATTTGCACTTAAACATGCAATTAAGGTGAACAAAACAATTCCGGCTTTATTCATTATGTGAGGAAATATTTTTGTAGTTATGATATAACTGATTAAGTACTTCCAGCCCCTGTGCAGTGACAACAGCATGCAGGTGGTAGTCAATAATGGAATTGAAATAGTCTCTGGCAGAATACTCACTGCCCGTCAGGACGTTTCGTATAAAAAAGCTGACAACAGAGGTTATGAAGAATTTGCTTATAAGGTCAACATCCATATTCTGCCTGTACAAGTTTTCCTTTTGTCCTTTAATCAGGTTCCTTTTCACGCCATCAAGAAAAGACCCAAAACCCATCTTATGTTGCGTACCTGAAAGGTCCGGGAACAACTTTTTAAGATCCTCAAAAAAAACAGGGCTCAGCGAGTGAAATACCTCTCCCATTCCATAAATCCCTGATCTGAAACCTTCAATTGCATTGACCTCCTCAGAATACATTACGGCTATCCTATTTCCCATTTCCTTATTCAGAGTCTGCATGCAGAATTTCAAAAGCCCCTCCTTTGATCCGAAATGATTGTATATTGTTTTTTTCGTCACACCGGTTTTAACTGCAATCTCATCGATTGAAATTCGAAGTCCGTACTGTTTGAATACCTCCATGCTCTTCGCCGCATATATTTCCTTCCTGTGAGTCATCTGTATATGTGACATCCTATGTTATGTATCGTCTGCAAAAATACACAAATTATATTAAAATAGTATAATTAGTGTATTTTTTTATTGATTTTTTCGCATCGCGTTATTCAGGGGCAGAGTAAAAAGGTCGAAAGTCGTGATCGGAACAGTTCGGGAATTATAGTATTTCAATATTGCGTTTAAAAGTTGGAAGCCTTGACTGCAAGAAACGGTCAAATTGGCCACCAGGCGTCGGGCTAAACTGACCAACTCGCACCTGATTTAATTGTATAATTTATAGATAAATGTCCGTTTTGCCTTCGGAATGTAATTAAAGCGATCAGCTTATTCAAAAGGACTCAGGGTAAAAAGAATTAAACATAGTTTCAGAGCATTCCCTGCCCCACCATCCATTTCCTGACACGCTCATGCTCAGCCTGGTATTTTGTCTCCAAATCCTTTACGATCGCCTGAAATTCTGTCTCATTCCTTATGTTATCGAATAACGGATCATCTTTAATCATGTTAAGCATCCCAAGCAATATTTGTGGTACCTGACTATAATTTCGTAAGTATTTTAATGCTATTTCTTTTTCACCTTTAAATGCATATGCACCTGCAAGATCATAATCTGAGCGCCTGTCGTATTTTAAATCCCGATTCAGATTATTTACTTGTTCACTATTCGTTATTTGAATGTCTAAATAGAAATCTGCTTCCTTATGGTATCCATTTTGCCTGTATGCCCATGCTATACGGTGTAAAACGAACAACTTATCCGTGATGTCCAGATTGTTCGGTTCCCCTGTCTCTGTTTAATTCGCATTTACACAGATCAGAAATAATGACTTCCAGGCATCTTCTTGAATAGAGGAGTATCATGTTCTCATCATCGGCTTTAATAAGCCTTCCCAGTTCCTTCTCCAGCTCAGGCAGATGACCTTTAAAAGATTCATAAAGTTTCTCAAGCTCTTTTACTTCGGAGGCCCAGATTGACATTTAAATTTTTATTGGTCAGGATGAAGTTAGTAAAGAAAAAGACACAAGTCAAATAATAATCCAATCACCCTTATCCCTTAAAACCTTTTTTCACCTCAATCTAAGATTAAAATCCGTCCTTCTTTGACTACTTCAGAAGAAGGTCTGAAAATCTTAACATATTTGAGTTAACAACAAAGATTAAACATTGTCATAAATATATCCTTCCATCATTCAATCGTACTAGAAATTTGCGTCGAATCAATTGGATTAAATGACTAAGTTAATATTGTGACACAGATTTATGAAACGAGGATCATTATGCAAGGGATCGAATTGTACATATAAATGGATACAATACATATATGCTGCCCGTTCCTCGTACCCGGTCTGAAGCCAGTCAAGTGCCCGCTCATATTCACCAAGCCCCATGTGAACAGTTGCTATCCAGAAAGGCGATAAATATTTTGTTTTTCGGATTTTTAATAATTCATCAAGAATCTCCTGTGCTTCTTTGGTTTTGCCGATAACTCCAAGACTGTAACCCCAAAGTGAAAGTGGAAAAATATCACGGTCTGCAAGCAGCACTGCTTTCTCCAATGCTTCAACTGCTTCATGGCTCAGACCTTTTTGCATGTATGCGACTCCTAATATGGCATGAGTAACCCAATATGTTGCATCTTTCGAAATCACACTTTTACATTGTTCAATGGCAAGATCGCTTTCCCTTGCGAACATAAGCTCTTCTCCAATACAGGTTGCTGTGGATATTGAAAGCGGATCCAGTTCTAATGCTTTGTGCATTTCAGCTACAGCTTCCTGATGGCGGCGTTGTTGTCCAAGGAACCATGAATATACAACGTGTACCCAACTGTCACCTGGCTTCAACCTTACAGCCTGAACAAACTCCTTCTCGGCGGCGGTCCAGTTCCATTCATAATCCCAGCAGTAAAAACCAAGGAGTAAATGGGCTTCGGCAAGATTATTGTCAATTTTGAGAGCATCCATTACAGTTTCTTTTATACGCGGATATGCCTCACCTGGAGGTATATGCCCCAAAGTACCTAACCCCCAGTAACACGTTGCTATTTCAGCATACGCAAGCGCATAGTCCGGATCCTCAATCAAAGCCTGTTCCAGCAATTCAATTGCCTGATTAATTCCTTTTTGAGTATACATATTCCGGTAATGGCGGCTTCTTAAGCATAGTTCAAAAGCTTTTAGCGATTTTGTCCCCTTACTGATTAACTGTTTTCTTTCATCGGGAAATAATTTAAGTTTGAGTGCTTCTGTAATAGAATGTGATACTTTTTCTTGGATAGCAAACACGTCCTCAAGCGTCCCTGTAAATTTCTCTGCCCATAAATGAACATCAGTTATGGCGTCAATTAACTGAGCTGTGATCCTGAGATTATCCCCTGCTTTCCTGACACTGCCCTCAAGTACAAAGCGGACATTGACCTCTTTTGCAATTTCCACTATCTTCTTTTTTGTTCCCTTAAAAGTCATCGCTGAACTTCTTGAAATCACCAAAAGATCATGGATATGAGAGAGATCTGTAATTATTTCTTCTGTCAGTCCATCGCTGAAATATTCCTGATCAGGATCAGGACTCATGTTTTCAAATGGCAGGACTATTATTGATTTTTCCAGTGTTGAGACAGTTGATTGTTTGTCCTCCGGCTTAGATTCATCTGGCTCTGGTTTTCCTGCAATCTTGAAATCTTTATATTTCAAATACCACTTAATGATTATGTCAAGATTAACAAGAACCGGTTTCACCTGTTCAGGGTCAAAATCCTTGGGATGGGTGCCATAGGTTGAAAGATCATTCAACCCGTGCATAGATGTAATTATGTGTGAAGGGACCTTTTTCTCTTTATTCAGCCTGTCAATTATCCCTTTCAGGGGTTCGGTTCCCCTGTCTCTGTTTAATTCGCATTTACACAGATCAGAAATAATGACTTCCAGGCATCTTCTTGAATAGAGGAGTATCATGTTCTCATCATCGGCTTTAATAAGTCTTCCCAGTTCCTTCTCCAGCTCAGGCAGCTGACCTTTAAAAGATTCATAAAGTTTCTCAAGCTCTTTTACTTCGGAAGTCCACATTGACATTTAAATTTTTATTGGTCAGGATAAAGTTAGGAAAGAGAAAGATACAAGTCAAATAATAATCCAACCGACCTAATCACTATGAACCTTTATCCCCTTAAACTAAAAGTAAAATCTGTCCTTCTTTTACCACTTCGATGGATTTTCATTGGTTTTTCATCCTGCAATTTGCAGATCCTTTAATCGGTATTCAACATCCATTTTTCTTCTTTCAGAAGAGAAATTCGGAACTTCGTTTATGTCAAAGATGTCGTCACAATATATTCATAGCTAAAACCAGCAACCACCTTTTTTGATGTCAAAATCCTTGAAAATGTTACAAAATGAACATTTTTTGATACAAAAGGGGTAGATTTTTTCTTCTCTGGTGCCGAAATTTGAAGATTATTAACTTAAACTTTTTTTAACATGAAAACACCAAGACTGAAATTTTTGATCTCTGTTGCTATGCTTTTAGCGTCTTCTGGTTTAATTTGTGGCCAGACATACCAGTATGTTTGGCACCTTGAGTTCGATCCACTGTTTCCTGGTATGTGTATAAATCATCCAATTGCAGGATCGGTTGATTATCATGTGACTTTTCATATAAATCCAAAAACAGGATTCGTTGACAAACAGCACAATAATATTCTGCATAGTGATTTAACGGATTTACAAACAAATGAAAAAGTCATATGTATAGATAGTGGTAATGATGGTCTGAACTATTGGGGTAACTGGGACTTCTGGAATAATGTTACAGGTGCAGATGTTAAAATTGAGGGATTTTGGCCAGAAAACGGTGGAGAGGGAGCGATGGTGGCTGGAGCCTTTAAATGGGTCAGCAAAGGTGGTGTTGTGGCAACAATGCACTTTATTCATCAGGTACATATCAACGCAAATGGAGAAGTGGTTGTCGATAAATATAAAGAAAGCATTGAGTGCAACTAGCGGTGATATTTTTCTTCCTGGGAGGAAAATTTCAACTCACTTTGAATAAAGACATACCATTTTCACCAAATACTGGTTCCGGACTGGCGCCTAATAAAAGACACCTCCAATTGATCTTTCAGGTGTATGAATTTTGAGAAATCCGTCCTTCTTTGACCACTTCAAAAGAAGGTCTGAAAAGTCAGACATACTGTCGGAACAAAAGGATTTCAATCTGGATTGTAGTTGACGATCGGGGATGGCTAAGTTTTTGAAGGTTATAGCTTTTCTGATGTCATGTCATTTCTTCGACCTTCCTAAAGACCCGAATAAAATTACCCCCAAGAATTTTGTGGATAGCCTCTTCTTTGTATCCAAGGTTTAAAAGTATTTGAGTAATGTATGGGAAATAAGAGACATCAGACAGATATTCAGGAGCAAGGGGAATTCCGTCGAAATCCGAACCCAGACCCACATAATCGAGACCAGCTGTTTTTACAATATGGTCAATATGATCAACAACTTTCTCCGCTGAGCAATTCGGCACAGGATGATCCTGATCCCATTTTTCCAGAAGCTTCATTATATCTGTTGATTTTTTCTCCGGGTCACTTTGGAGCATGTGTAAATAGTCCCAATAACCACTGTCAATCTTTGCGCCTTCAGGAGTTAGAAAACCAGGGAAAAAATTTACCATGACAATGCCTCCGTTTTTAGCAATTCCTTCCAGAATGTCATCTGGTATATTACGATCTGAACGGGCCAACTGGTAAGCGGATGAGTGTGAGGCGATGATTGGAGATTGACTGATTTGGAGAACATCTCTCATCGTGTCGGTTGTTACATGCGAAATATCCACAAGCATGCCAAGGCGATTCATCTGAGCAACGACTTTTTTTCTAATTCTGACAATCCTCCATGTATTGGTTTATCCGTTGCCGAATCTGCAAGGTCATTTGTTTCTCCCCATGTGAGAGTCATATATCTTGCTCCAAGACGATAAAAAGAATTCAGTACACTCAGAGATTTTCTAATTGCAAAACCTCCTTCAATAATACGTAACACCCAGGTGGTATTTGTTTCATTATTAAAATTACATCTTATTTAAACCAAAGTCAATTTTCTTTTGATTTGTGAGAAGGCAGTAGATTCGAAGTTTTCATGAATACAAAGTTTTTAGAATCGAGCTTTAGTGGCAGGAATTATTTACCGGAGATTCTTATATAGAGTGATCTAAATTTTAATAATATTCTCTATTACTATTTTTACTTTAAGTGCAATGCCCCGATATTGAGCAGTCTCATCTTTGTCAGGCAGGTAAAAGTCATCTGGATACCTTATACTTACCCCAAAGTCAGTTAAACTGCCTAGATCAATATCGAAATTCCTGGCATCAATCTTTTTACATTCAAGAAGCAGGTAATCCAGATCATGGGTTTTTGGAAAATCTATATTATGAAATACAAGGAATGCTTTTAGAAATTTTTCAACCGCTTGTTGTGCATGAAAACAAATAGTACTGGCAAATAATTCAGGATCTGATTCAAAAAGCTTCTCTATGACTGCAATGTCTTCATTTGCGCGAAATAGCCATGTTTTAAGGTAGTCATTATGGTCTTTTGTCATAGGAGTATGGCTTCTCTTAGTATTTTCCTTATTATATGTCCAGGTAGTTTTTTCTTTTTATCCACCTCTGATTTGCTCTGTATCAAAATATCAGAACGGATGCCGATCAATAAGAGTGATTTTCTGATTTTGGTTCTGATTGGCAGCTTCTCTTTAGGTAAAAGTTTTGTTTTTGTAATAAGGAGAATATCATAATCACTTTCGGCAGATGCTTCATTTCTGGCATGAGATCCAAAGAGAAGTATTTCAGCATCAGGAAGGTATTCGTGAGCGGTATTTTTAATTATTTCAATTATCTGACTGTCATTTTTCATATGACTACATATCTATTACAAAGATAAAATTAATTATTTTCTGAACCAGTAGAAGAACGGTGTTAACTGCAACCAAGCTTGTCATATTTTCCGACAGATTTATAAAATCCTCGAAAAACCTATTCAAATCCTGGCACATAGAATAGTGCGAGAGCGAGAGTGAGAGTGAGAAAAATGGGTAATTTAACTCGGCTTTATAAAAACTCACCCCCTTGAAATGCTTTTCAATATAGTCAGAGATAAAATCACGATAAAATCTGATTGCGATCAACTGATCATACTTGATCAGCTATATTGATTCAAGATATCCCGGTGAATTGGGGTTATTGACTAATGGGAAACCAATTCTTAAAGAAAGCATGAACCTGCAACAAAAAACTAGACAATTTATTAAGCCACTAGTTGATTTTTAAATTTCTCTTTTTATTTCTGATGGATATTTTTATTGTTGTATGAATCCGGTTTACATTATACCAAGTTTCAATGTATTCAAATACAGATAATTCAGCTTCTTTAAAGGTCCTGTAATTTTGATGATAAACATGCTCAACTTTGAGTGTTTTAAAAAAGCTTTCGGCAACTGCATTATCCCAGCAATCTCCTTTACGACACATACTTTATTTGACCAATTTATAGGAAGACAGCAGATTTTTGAACTCATTGCATGCATATTGGACACTACGGTCAGAATGAAAAATCAGCTTCCGGGTAATAAGCCGGTTGCGGACAGCCATCTTCCATGCCGGTATTGTTTGTATAAGCTGCTTTTAAGGATCTACTGAATGACCAACCGATTAATTTCCTGTCAAAAAGATCAATAATTACAGTCATCCTTGATATGTTCTGATATAAGTTATATCTGAAACCCAAACCTGGGATGGCCTGGTCACATTGAAGTTCCTATTGAGCTTATTTTCAACAATCGGATATTTATGTCTGGAATCAGTGGTAATAATCCATTTTTACGCATAATGCTCTTTAAACCAAGTTTTTTCA
>JABUEV010000564.1 GCA_013314865.1 Bacteroidales bacterium
GGCAATCTCAGGCTCAGTTACAAATGTTACCGAAAAAAGTTTTAATGCAGGTATTACCAGGACAGCTGCTGACTTTATACAGGGTAAAGTTGCCGGTCTGACCATCACAACTTCAACAGGTGATGTTACTGCAGAACAGTCAATGAGGTTAAGGGGCACTTCATCCCTTACAGGAAGCAGTGAACCGTTTGTGGTGATAGATGGTGTACCTGGATTGGCCCTGAACTCGGTCGCTCCGCAGGATATAGAATCAATAAGCGTGTTAAAGGATGCTTCTGCAGCAGCTATTTATGGATCCCGTTCAGCAAGCGGGGTGATTCTGATCACAACAAAAAGAGGAGTACAGAACCGCACGACAGTTGACTACAATGCATACGGTGCCATTGATGTTATCAGCAACAAGCCTGATGTACTGACAGCTGATGAATATCGCCAGTGGGCTAAAGACAACAATGTAGATATCAGTGTTTTTGATAAGGGAGCCAACACTAACTGGTTTGATGAGATATCCAGAACTGGAATTTCTCAAAACCATGATCTGTCAGTATCGGGAGCAGGATCAAACAACAGTTACAGAGTTTCTGTTTCTTACCTGGATCAGCAGGGTGTCATAAGGGATAACTACCAGCAAAGGTTAAATACAAGATTCTCAATCAATCAAAAAGCTTTGAAAGACCGGCTGGATCTGAACTTATCGGGCGGACTTAACCAGAGAGACTATCAATCATCCTATACATATAACTTTGTGCTGGCTTATAATGTTGTTCCTACCATTCCGGTAAAGAATCCTGACGGTACCTGGTGGGATTCTGACGAATATGACCAGGGAAATCCGGTAAGAAATCAGGAATACAATAAGTTTCCCCGGAAAACAAGCCTGTATTATGTAAATGGGAAAGCAAGTCTTACAATCATTAAGGGCTTAATAGCTGGCATAAACTTTTATAAGGAACGCAATTCGACTGACATCTCTACTTACCTTGATTCACGGACTCGTGCCGGGAGAGCATCCAATGGAACAGCATCACGTTCGAATTCCACCAGCGATAAGAACCTCCTTGAGACAACATTGAATTATGCAACAAAATTTGGCAGTCACGATGTAAACATACTGGGAGGATATTCATATGAAGATTATTACTATCAGTATGCTTTTGCGCAAAATCGATATTTTGTAACAAACCTTTTTACTTTTAACAATCTGGGTGCAGGAGAACAACTTCTTACTGGTGATGTAGCCTCGAACGCTTCAATGTATAAGCTGATTTCATTTTTTGGCAGAATAAACTATTCTTTTGCTAACCGGTACATAGTTTCAGCTACGTTGCGCCGTGACGGCTCATCCAAATTTGGCCCTAATAATAAATGGGGAACATTCCCGTCAGTATCGGCAGCCTGGAGAATTATTGACGAACCTTTTATGCAGTCTATAAGAGGTGTAGTCGATGAATTAAAACTGCGTGCAGGCTATGGCGTATCCGGCAATCAAAGTGGTCTTTCACCATATCAGTCATTGTCGCTTTATGGTTCAACCGGCTTATACTATGACAACGGAGCCTGGCATACAGCTTACTCAGTAAGTCAGAATCCTAATCCGGACCTGAAATGGGAATCGACAGCACAGTTCAATGTTGGAGTTGATTTCAGCCTTTTCGATGCCAGAATCAACGGAACGGTTGAATATTATAAGAGAACTACCAAGGACCTCCTATACAGCTATCCTGTGCCTTCACCGCCTTATTTGTATACTACAATGGTGGCAAATGTCGGATCAATGGAAAACAAAGGACTGGAGCTTACACTGAACGGGGATGTTATCAGAAAATCAAATTTCAGGTGGACTCTTTCTGTCAACGCTGCCCACAACGAAAATAAAATACTCAAATTGTCGAATGAAGAGTTTACAACTTCAGTTATCAAAACAGGAAGTGCATGGGTGAGAGGAGGATCTACCAACACCACTCACATAATTCAGGAAGGTTATCAAGTTGGTCAATTTTATGGTCCGAGATGTCTGGGGATCGATGATGCCGGAAAATACATCATAGATGATATGGTGGACGGAAAACCTGGTTTTACAGTATCTGATTATACTTATATTGGCAAAGCTCAGCCTAAATTAACATACGGTATCAATAATTTGATTACCTACAAAAATTATGAGCTTTCATT
>JABUEV010000565.1 GCA_013314865.1 Bacteroidales bacterium
TGATATTCACTGAGGCTCTTTTTCCGACAGGCTGATTTATACCTCCTCCCGCAAGAAAGGTTTTAGTAAGGAATCTTTCAGAGTCATAAGGCGGATATTTGAAGAATGATGACTCCAGGCTCAGAATTTCATACTCCCCGTGAAGGAAAAGGCCAAGGTGAATATTAAGCGGCACTATTGACGCAATATCTCTTAAAAAAACATACTGTACATAAGTTCTCCCTCCGTAAATGGTTGTCCTGTCAAGAGGATCCTTATAGTATCTGAAATTTGGCCCTGTTGCCACTCCTACTCTGGGCAGAACCCAGAGACCGATTACAGGCGATGCCTGAATGTCTGTAAAAGTCCCGAACTGAAGGCCAAAGCTGCCTCCGAAAAAAATTCTTTCCTTTAGCGGAGGTATTTCTTCCTTTTTTCTCTTTTCAATATTGTCTTCCTGACCAGCAAGAATTGCGGCACAACCAAGAAAAATGACAAGAAAATTAATGTATCTGTAATTAACAATTCTGCTTTTTTGGCCAATCATAGCTACAATTTCTTAAATTTACTGAAATGAGAATAAGTGCAAATAAACAAAAAACATTAATTATTTATCTGTTGCTTATATGAATATTGTAGTAAATGGAGGATCAAAGGGAATCGGCAAAGAGACAGTAGCTGTTCTTGCAAAAGATCCGCATAATCAGATTCTCGTTACCGGCAGAGATGAGCCGGCCCTGAAAAAAATAGCAGATAATTGCACAAACCAGAATGTAAGCTACACTGTCATTGACTTAATTTCACTTGAAAAGCATTCAGAGTATTTCAAAGAGCAGGTCTACAACAGGTTCAGCAAGGTTGATATTTTAATCAACAATGCAGGACTGCTGATTGTGAAAGATTTTATTGCGTCAGGTCCTGACGAGGGAAGGCAAATGATGGAGGCAAATTTATTTGGCCCGTCGACAGTCATAAGGATTCTGTTTCCCATTATGGCAAAAGGTTCTCATATAGTCAATATATCTAGTATGGGAGGATACCAGGGAAGTGCCAAATACAGGGGTCTTGCCTGGTACAGTGCCTCCAAGGCAGCTCTGGCGGTTCTTACGGAGTGCCTTGCAGAAGAATTTTCAGAATTTGGAATTTCAGTAAATTGTCTGGCGCTGGGATCAGTGCAGACTGAAATGTTTGAAAGTGCGTTTCCCGGAGCAAAAGCTATGATAAGTCCGCAGGAAATGGCAGAATTTATTTCAGAATTTGCGATAAAGGGTAACCGTTATTTTAACGGAAAGATATTGCCGGTAGCCTTAAAAAACCCTTAGGAATATTTTTTTACCTCTATTTTACCTTCAAGAGCAAGCAGTCCGTTGAAAGCAAGTGCTCTTATTTCATCTTCTCCGGGATAGACAACTACTTCAGCGATAAAGCTTACCATCGATTTTAACGATTCTACATGTGACGTTTCGTGGGCAAGTCCTCCTGTCAGAATTATTGCGTCAACCTTTCCTTTCAGTACTGATGCCATAGCCCCTATTTCCTTGGCAGTCTGGTATGCAATTGCATTTTTAATAAGAAGAGCTTTAGCATTCCCATTTCTTGCCATTTCACACACCTCTGAAAAGTTATTTGTACCCAGGTAAGCTGTCATCCCGCCTTTGCCTGTGATCATTGACTTAATCTCAGAATGGGAAAATTTCCCGCTGAAACACAAGTCTGCGAGCTGGCCAGAAGGCAATCCTCCAGAGCGTTCCGGAGAAAGCGGGCCGTCTCCGTTCAGAGCATTGTTAACATCAATAACGCGTCCGCCAGAATGTGCTCCGACACTGATACCTCCTCCCATATGAGCAACAATAAGGTTAAGATCCTCGTATTTTTTACCTTTGGATGCAGCGTAGATCCTGGCTACAGCTTTCTGATTGAGAGCATGAAAAATAGACACTCTTTCGATAAGCGGATGTCCTGACACTCTTGCAACTTCCTGAAGTTCATCTACAACAACAGGATCCACAATGTAAGCTTTGGCTTCAGGCAGCATCGAGGCAATTTCATCAGCAATCAATCCTCCAAGATTACTTGCATGCTGTCCCATCAGACCTTTTTCGAGGTCTTTCTTCATAAGTTCATTTACTTCATAAATTCCTGATTCAATTGGCTTTACCAGTCCCCCGCGCCCAACTACCACAGCTATC
>JABUEV010000566.1 GCA_013314865.1 Bacteroidales bacterium
ATCCTCGCAGGCAAGGTTACTTCTGCCATTAAGTCGTATAAACACCATAAACTTGAATATTTCGGAATAGGAGAGGATAAGGACGAAAAATTCTGGAATATGGTTATCCGGCAGGCACTTATCGCCAAGCTTCTTACAAAGGATATCGAGAATTACGGACTGCTGAAAGTAACCCCGAAAGGAATGGCTTTTCTTGAAAAGCCTGAGTCATTTATGCTTGCCGAAGATCATGACTATGCAGACACTTCCGAGGAGGAAAATGCTTTCGGGGCAAGAACAGCAGCTGTTGATGAGGAATTGCTGTGCATCCTGAAAGACCTCAGAAAAAAAATATCAAAGCAGAAAGACGTACCTCCGTTTGTAATTTTCCAGGACCCTTCCCTTGAGGATATGGCAATACAGTATCCTGTCACAATTGATGAGCTTCAGAATATATCAGGGGTAGGAGCAGGCAAGGCACAGCGCTACGGCAAGGAATTCGTCGAGATTATTAAAAAGTATGTCGAGGAAAAGGAAATAATAAGACCTCTTGACATGGTCGTTAAGTCGGTCGTCAACAAATCGGGCATTAAAGTCTATATAATCCAGAGTATTGATATGAAACGTTCTCTGGAGGATATAGCTGAAGCAAAAGGCCTCGAAATGGACGAACTTCTGTCCGAAATTGAAGCAATAGTAAATTCCGGAACAAGACTGAACCTCGACTATTATATCGACATGGTTATTGATGAAGAGCGACAGCATGATATTTATTCTTATTTCAGAGAAGAAGCTGAATCAGATTCTCTGGAGGACGCTATCAAGGAACTCGGTAACGAATTTGAAGAGGAAGAAATAAGACTTATGAGGATAAAATTCCTTTCTGAAATGGGCAATTAGAATTCTTCAGGCTTGCCTTTAACCAAAAAATAAACAATCACGGCAAATACATATAACGGATATATAATCTCTGAAGGGACAAACCACTTCATCAAATGCTTTTTATTATAGCGGCCTACTGTGTTGTTCAGAATCAGAAAGTCCGGAACCGATTTTAAGGCCAGAAAGATCAACAGCAGAGGTAAAACAGAAAGCCTGAGAAAAGATATGCCCGTCAGCAATAACTGCGCTGAGATTGTAACAAATGTTACAAATCCAAGAATAACAATAAAAGGATCGTTGTATTTACCGGCTTTAGATATCCATCTGCTTCTTTGTTTCAGAAATGACAGAAAAGATGTCTTTCCTTTTGTCACTACCGTTGCTTCACTCGATTCAAGCCACATTATAGCTGATCCTTTCTTTTTTTTAATATTCTGAAGCAGAAACATGTCATCACCTGAGACTTCTTCAGGATTTATCCTGTCTGCATTCTTAAGGTATGTTTCCCGGGTGAAGGCAAGATTTGCGCCGTTGCACATTGAAGGTTGACCGCCAACTGCACTTCCGGCAGTAACACCCTGCAGGCTTAGAAATTCAAGTTCCTGGAAACCGCCTGAAAAACCTTTCATAGGCTCAAGAGAAACCGGACCTATAATCAGATCCGGTTTATGGACCCTGTAAAATGAAGCCACTGTGCTTATCCATGATTTTCCCGTTCTGCAGTCGGCATCGGTTGTAATGACAAGTTCTCCCGAGGCATTCTCGACTCCTGTGAGAAGTGCGCTCTTTTTACCTTTTCCCTTGTTTGTCAAAACTTTAAAATTTCTTATTCCGGTATAGTTTGATGCAATTTCAAATGTCCGGTCGTTGGAATTGTCATCAACTACGATGACTTCAAAAAATTCAGACGGATAGTCCTGGGAGGAAATACTTTCAAGAAGATCCGGGAGATTGTCTGACTCGTTTCTTGCAGGGATTATGACTGATACGAATATGTTATTACTTTTTTCCGGTCTGAATGGTCTGACTCCGGCAAGGTTTACATAGATAAATATAAATATTGCCAGATAAGAACAAATAATAAAAATGAGTATCCAGATCATTGTTCACTCTTTCAGCCATTCAAACATGCTGTAGTGCTTGTCGTTCATTCCAAGTCTTTCGTATGTTTTCTGCGCTGTGATATTATTTTTTTCAACGTATAGCCGTAAACCGGCAGCGCCATTTTTCAGGGCCTCATCTTTGACAAACCGGAACATAGCCTTGAAGACGCCCTGCTGGCGGAAATCCGGCAGAACATAGA
>JABUEV010000006.1 GCA_013314865.1 Bacteroidales bacterium
GAACGGGGACCCGGTTGCGGTTTACCTGCCCGTAATTCTCTATACTAAAGAGACAGGGCTTCAGGTTTTTTCATCAAAAAAACTGGCTCACGGGCACGAATACAATGGATTCAGACTTGCAGAGGAAGGTGAACATAAAGGCAGAATTATATTGACGGATGAAAACGGTCAGGAAATCCTGCCTCTCGATTTTTCCATGACAAAAAGTGTCATAGGGATGTTATTTGCCGCAATAATAGGTTTGTGGCTATTTTTATCACTGTCAAGGTCATACAGGAAAACAGGAGTCAGCTATCCGCGTGGCATCCAGAGCTTTCTCGAACCTGTTGTTCTTTTTGTCCGTGACGACATTGCTATACCAAATATCGGAGAGGAGAAACATGAAAAATTCATGCCATACCTGTTGTCAGTCTTTTTCTTTATCCTGATTAACAACCTTATGGGTCTTATACCTTTTCCCCCTCCCTTCGGTGCAAATGTTACAGGGAATATTGCCGTTACAATGACCCTTGCGCTATTTACCTTCTTTATCATTCAGTTTAACGGATCCAAATCGTACTGGAAACATTTAGTTGCAACCCCGGGAGTGCCATTCTGGCTGGTCCCTATAATGTTTCCGGTCGAATTAATAGGGATGCTGGCAAAACCTTTCGCACTCATGGTTCGTCTTTTTGCCAACATAACGGCTGGCCATATCATTGTGATGAGCCTTATAAGCATAATCTTTATTTTCAAGTCTATTGCCGTTGCGCCCGTTTCAGCACTATTTGTGATTTTTATGGATTGCCTCGAGCTTCTTGTGGCATTCCTTCAGGCATATGTTTTCACCCTTCTGTCAGCACTCTTCATAAGTCTGGCAGTAAAGGAGGAACATCATTAATTTCTATTGTTTAATTAAAAGTAACCGTTATGACAGGTACATTAGCAGCAATAGGAGCAGGACTGGCAGTGATAGGTGCCGGTTATGGTATCGGATCAATTGGCAAGTCTGCCATGGAGTCCATAGCCAGACAACCTGAAGCCTCAAACAAAATCCAGACAGCTATGATCATTGCATCTGCCCTTATCGAAGGAGTTGCACTGTTTGCAGTTGTTGTTGCTCTTATTGCATAGAAAAATTAATCCTTCAACGGTTGGTTGAAGGATTTTCTTTGATATTTATTAAAAATTACTGATATGATCCTAGCAAGTAGCAGTCTTACATCCCCTGCAATAGGTACAATTTTCTGGACCGTTCTGATTTTTTCGGCCTTCTTTCTCATCCTTCGGAAATTCGCCTGGAAGCCTATTCTGAGTGTTATAAAGGAAAGAGACGAACTCATTAAAGGTTCGCTTGCGTCAGCTGAAAAAGCAAGGAAAGAAATGCTTAAACTTCAAAGTGATAATGAGGCAATCCTTCAGAAAGCCCGACAGGAAAGAGAAGGAATCCTTAAAGAGGCCAGAGAAATCAGAGATAAACTGATTGCTGAAGCTAAAACCAGGGCAACAGAAGAAGCTGAAAAAATTATTGAAAAAGCCAAAACAGGAATCGAAAAGGAAAAAGCAATTGCACTGGCAGAAATACGTGATAAGGTAGCTGTCCTTTCAGTAGAAATTGCGGAAAAAATTCTCAAGGAAAGACTTAAGTTGACAGACGAGCACGAAAAAATAATCGATTCATATTTGAATGAAATCGATCTGAACAGGAACTAAACAGGGATTTTAAATGAACGACAGCAAAATATCCGTCAGATATTCCAAAGCTTTGTTCCTTTCAGCACTTGATAAAAATCTGCTGGAAAACGTGAACAGGGATATGAATTTTATTTCGGAACTCTGCAAAATAGATGAGATTAAGGAATTACTTGACAGCCAGATAATAAGACCTGATATCAAATTCAATACACTTAAAACTATTCTAAAGGGCAAGGTTGAAGATATTACATTATCTCTGGTTCAGCTGGCGGTCAGGAACGGCAGGGAAAAATATCTGCCCTCCATTGCCAGAGCATTCAGATCAGATACGCTGAAGCACAAGGGCGTAACTGAATGTACTCTTACATCTGCAGTTAAACTGAAAGAAGAAATAAAAAAAGAAGTAGTTGACTTTATTTCAACTCATTACAAAACGAAAGTTAACCTGGTCGAGATAGTTGATGAAGATATAATTGGCGGATTTATTCTGAAAATCGACGATAACTATATAGACGCGAGTATTAAAAGCAAACTTAGAAAAATTAAAAAAGAGCTTACCGGCCGAAATATTACAGTCTAAAAGGGAAATTAATTAATACAATTATGGCAAACATAAAACCAGCAGAGGTTTCAAAGCTTCTAAGACAGCAACTTGAAGGGATTCAGACAGGTGTTGAACTTGAAGAGGTCGGAACCGTGTTACAGGTTGGTGACGGTATAGCCCGCATATACGGGCTGTCAAATGCACAGTCGAACGAACTGGTGGAATTTGAAAACGGCATTGAAGCAATAGTGCTTAATCTTGAAGAAGACAATATTGGTGTTGTTTTGTTAGGGCCTTCCGAGGAGATAAGGGAAGGAGACATAGTTAAGCGCACCGGCCGTATTGCTTCCATCGGTGTAGGGGAAGGACTGCTTGGCAGGGTCATAACACCTACCGGGCAACCACTTGACGGCAAAGGTCCGATTGAAGGAAAACTGTATGACATGCCTTTCGAAAGAAAAGCTCCGGGCGTGATCTTCCGGCAACCGGTTAAACAGCCCCTCCAGACAGGTATAAAGGCTATTGATGCCATGATACCTATAGGAAGAGGTCAAAGAGAGCTGATTATCGGCGACAGACAGACGGGTAAAACAGCAATTGCCATAGATACAATCATTAACCAGCGCAGTAATTATGAAAAGGGTGAACCAGTCTATTGTATCTATGTAGGCATAGGACAGAAAGGTTCAACAGTAGCAAATATTGCCGCAACCCTTGAAGAATATGGGGCAATGGATTATACTGTTATTGTTCTTGCCACTGCCTCTGACCCTGCTGCATCACAATTCTATGCTCCTTTTGCCGGAGCTGCAATAGGTGAATTTTTCAGGGATACCGGACGCGACGCCCTCATAATCTATGACGACCTGTCCAAGCAGGCTGTATCGTACCGCGAAGTATCGCTTCTCCTCAGAAGACCGCCCGGACGAGAAGCATATCCAGGGGATATCTTTTATCTGCATTCAAGACTGCTCGAAAGAGCTGCTAAAATTATAGAATCGGATGAAGTGGCAAGGAAAATGAATGACCTTCCTGAATCAATCAGACACATGGTTAAGGGAGGAGGATCACTGACTGCCCTGCCTATTATTGAAACCCAGGCCGGAGACGTTTCCGCCTACATCCCAACAAATGTAATTTCAATTACAGACGGGCAGATATTTCTTGAGTCAGGATTGTTCAATTCAGGTGTCAGGCCAGCTATTAACGTCGGAATCTCGGTATCACGAGTCGGCGGCAATGCCCAGATAAAGGCAATGAAAAAAATTGCAGGAACACTCAAAGTCGATCAGGCCCAATACCGCGAACTTGAAGCATTTTCAAAATTCGGATCAGACCTTGACGCCGCAACTCTTGCAATCCTGAACAAAGGAGCCAGAAATGTGGAAATTCTTAAGCAGGGGCAATACTCTCCAATGCCCGTTGAAAAACAGATTGCGATAATCTACTGCGGAACAATGGGCCTTCTTAAGGATGTCCCTGTTAACAAGATCAAGGAGTTTGAAAACGAATATCTCGAATACCTGGAAATGAAGCATAAGGATATACTTGACACTCTGGGTAAGGGAATAATAAATGATGAGATCACCGATCTTCTCGAATCGGTAACCGCCGAACTTGTTAAAAAATACAGGCAGTAAAATGATATTTCTGATAAAAACATTCTGAAATGCCGAATTTGAAAGCCATAAGACTCAGAATCTCATCTGTGAAATCAACCAGGCAGATTACCTCTGCCATGAAAATGGTTTCTGCAGCTAAGCTGAGAAAAGCCCAGGACAAGATTCTGAGACTCCGGCCGTACGCCTCAAAACTGCATGAAATACTGGTTAATGCATCTCAAAGCCTTGAACGGGCTGAATTCAATAATGTTTACAATCGCAAGTCAGAACCTGAAAAAATACTGCTTGTTGTCATTACCTCCAACAAAGGCCTTTGCGGAGCCTTTAATTCAAATATTATCAAGGAGGTCAGAAAAGTTGTTTCGGAAAAATATTCCGAACACTATAAAAATGACAAGCTCTGGTTCCTGGCGATCGGCAAGAAAGGATATGACTTTCTGAGAAAAATGAATGTGAAAAACCTAAGAGAGTGCAATTACCTTCTTAATGAGCTGACATTTGAAAATTCATGCCTTATTGCCGAACAAATAATGAACAGCTACGTTTCGGGTGAATTTGACAGGGTGGAAATTATTTATAACCAGTTTAAAAATGCAGCCGTACAGAGGCTTACTGATGAGATATTCCTTCCCGTGGAAACAGCCCGGGAATCTGATGAAGTACGGATTCCTGCCGATTATATCTATGAACCTGACAAGGAACAGATAGTGAAGGAATTAATTCCGAAATCTCTGAAGATCCAGTTCTATAAATCGGTGCTTGATTCTTTTGTTGCTGAGCATGGGGCAAGGATGACAGCCATGCATAAGGCCACGGATAATGCTACGACTATGATCCGTGAACTTACACTTCAGTATAACAAAGCACGTCAGGCAACGATTACAAACCAGATACTTGAGGTGGTGAGTGGTGCTGAAGCACTGAAAGGTTAATATTTTAAAAATCAGAATAATCTGTAATGTACAATCAATCTGCGCTGAAAAAAATTATTGACAAGGCACTGGTAAACCTTGCCTATAATGCAGAAGCAGAAAAGCTTATGGAGCCCGTCCGATATGTTCTTTCCATGGGGGGCAAAAGGATCAGGCCTGTCCTGGCTCTGATGACCTGCAACCTTTTCAGTGACAAGATTGATGATGCAGTTATTCCGGTAACCGGCCTGGAAATATTTCATAACTTCACCCTTGTCCACGATGATATTATGGATCAAGCACTTATGAGGAGGAATATGCAGACGGTCCATTCCAAATGGAATGTAAATCAGGCAATTCTGTCGGGCGATGTGATGCCTTTTATTTCATACGAGTGCCTGCTGCAAACCCCTTCTCAAATTCTTTCGCCTGTGCTTAAAACTTTTACCAGAGCCGCCATGGATGTCTGCATTGGACAGCAAATGGATATGGATTTTGAAAAATCTGCTGTCGTCACCCAGGATGAGTATCTGCGGATGATTGAACTGAAAACAGCAGCCCTCATAGCTGCATCAGCTAAGATAGGAGCTATTTTTGGAGGCGCAGAAGAAAGGGAGATTGAAATTCTATATGAGTTCGGCAGAAATCTCGGATTGGCATTTCAGATCCAGGACGACCTTCTGGATGTTTACGGCGACGTCAAAACATTCGGGAAAATTTCAGGCGGAGATATTGTTGCGGATAAAAAGACTTTTCTGTTCATAAAAGCCATGGAAATTGCAAACACTGAACAGCGAAAAATCCTGAAAGAGCAGTATACTCAGCAAACACAAAATGCTGAAGATAAAATAAGAATAGTTACAGATATTTATAACCAACTTAATATTAAATCGTTAACAGAAAATATTGCAGATGATTATATAAACGCTTCACTGAAATTTCTTGAAAAGGTTAGTGTCTCGCAGGAAAGGAAAGAAGAATTAATTCAGATGACAACCTCTCTTGCGGGTCGTAATCACTGAAATGAAATAAGGGTAAATTATTAAATGAAAAATTAAATATTAAGATCTATGGCGAAAAATATTGGGAGGATATGCCAGATAATTGGTCCTGTAGTCGATGTGTCATTCGAGAATCAGGAATTGGGTATGCCTGAAATTTATGATGCCCTGGAAATCAAAAGAGATGACGGCACCATCCTTGTTGTGGAATGTCAGCAGCATATCGGGGAAAACACTGTTCGTGCCATTGCTATGGACTCAACTGACGGTTTACGAAGGGGAATGGAAGTCGTTGCTACCGGGTCGCCGATTACAATGCCAATAGGTGAGCAGATAAAGGGCAGGCTTATGAATGTGACCGGCGAACCAATTGACGGCATAGGCCCCCTGGATAAAAAGGGAGGATACCCGATCCACAGAAAGCCGCCAAAATACGAGGAGCTTTCGACCGAAAAGGAGGTTTTGTATACGGGTATAAAGGTTATTGACCTGATTGAACCATATTCCAAAGGAGGAAAGATTGGCCTTTTCGGCGGAGCAGGTGTTGGCAAGACAGTAGTAATACTTGAGCTTATCAATAATATCGCCAAAGCTTATTCAGGTCTCTCTGTGTTTGCAGGGGTGGGAGAAAGAACCAGGGAGGGAAATGATCTTCTCAGGGAAATGCTCGAGGCAGGTGTAATTACTTACGGTAAGGATTTCCTGGAAGACATGAAATCAGGAGGTTGGGACCTTTCAAAAGTAGATCATAATCTTTTAAAAGACTCAAAACTGGCACTTGTGTTCGGTCAGATGAATGAACCTCCAGGTGCGCGCGCCAGGGTAGCACTTTCAGGCCTGTCAGTGGCTGAACATTTCAGGGATGGTGACGGCAAATCTGGCGGTCGTGACATCCTCTTCTTTATGGATAATGTCTTCCGTTTTACACAGGCCGGATCTGAAGTGTCCGCTCTTCTCGGAAGAATGCCTTCGGCTGTAGGGTACCAGCCTACCCTGTCCACAGAAATGGGCATAATGCAGGAGAGAATTACATCAACCAGACATGGATCCATTACATCAGTTCAGGCTGTATATGTTCCTGCAGATGACCTTACCGACCCTGCACCGGCCACTACCTTTGCCCACCTTGACGCAACCACAGTGTTAAGCCGTAAAATATCAGAGCTTGGAATATATCCTGCCGTCGACCCTCTCGATTCCACTTCAAGGATTTTAACACCGGAAATAGTCGGAGAAGCTCATTATACATGCGCTCAGAGAGTCAAGGAAATTCTCCAGAGATATAATGAACTGCAGGATATAATTGCAATCCTCGGTATGGATGAACTGTCGGAGGAAGATAAACTCGTGGTGCACAGGGCAAGACGTGTACAGCGATTCCTTTCTCAACCTTTCCATGTGGCTGAACAATTTACCGGCATAAAAGGTACTCTGGTGTCGATTGAAGATACTATAAGAGGCTTTAATATGATACTCGACGGACAGGTAGACCAGTATCCGGAATCAGCTTTTATGCTCGTCGGTACTATTGAAGACGCAATTGAAAAAGGAGAAAAAATACTTGCACAGACACGCTGACTTCTGACAAGTATCCAATCAAAATAAAATGAAAATAGAGATCATCACCCCCGAATCAAAAATTTACGAGGGAGACATTAAATCTGTCAGAGTTCCGGGGAAAAAAGGGTCATTTCAGGTTTTGAAAGACCATGCCCCGATTATTTCCACTCTTGATCCCGGCATGGTGGTTATTGTTGACCAGTCCGATAAAGAAATTTTGTATGAAATTACCGGTGGTGTAATTGAAGTCAAATCCAACAAAATAGTCCTCCTTGCTGAATCTGCAAAATAATCTAAAGGATGACAACTGATGAATTTCGCCGGTATGCCCACAAGCTTGCTGACTGGATGGCCGGGTATATGGAAAATGTTGAAAAATACCCGGTTAAATCAACTGTTAAGCCCGGTGAAATATTCAATAGACTTCCGGATGTTCCGCCGGAACATCCGGAATCTTTTGACAACATTATTCGTGACATTGAAGAGATAATAATGCCGGGTATCACACACTGGCAGAGCCCGAACTTCTTCGCTTATTTCCCTGCCAATGCAAGCCCTCCTTCAATCCTTGCTGAAATGATTACTGCAACACTTGGTGCACAGTGCATGATATGGGAGACATCTCCCGCTGCAGCAGAGCTGGAGGAAAAAGTAATGAACTGGCTGAGAGACATGATTGGCCTTCCGGGTTACTTTCAGGGGGTTATCCAGGATACAGCCTCAACAGCCACACTTGCAGCTATTCTTACTGCCAGGGAGAAATCAACTGGTTTTTCCGTCAATGAAAACGGTTTTTCAAATGACAAAAGACTTCGGGTATACTGCTCTGAGCAGGCTCATTCGTCTGTTGAAAAGGCTGTAAAAATAGCCGGCATCGGACGCAAAAATCTTGTGAAAATAGGAGTACTTCCTGATTTCTCAATCGATTGCCGGAAACTTGAAGAGGCTGTAACAAAAGATATCAGGGAAGGCTTTGTGCCATGCTGTGTGATTGCAACTCTCGGTACAACCGGAACGACAGCAGTTGACCGTCTGAGGCCGGTGGGTGAAATATGCAAAGAAAACCATGTCTGGCTTCATGTAGATGCGGCAATGGGAGGAACAGCCCTCATTTTGCCGGAGTACAGATGGATGATAGACGGAAGCGAATATATCGACAGCTTTGTGTTTAATCCCCATAAATGGATGTTCACTAATTTCGATTGTTCAGCTTTTTTTATCAGGTATCCTGAACTTCTTATCCGAACATTCGAAATACTTCCTGAATATCTTAAAACCAGAACCAGGGGGCAGGTAAATGATTACCGCGACTGGGGAATACCACTGGGCAGAAGATTCAGGGCACTTAAATTGTGGAGCGTAATAAGATCCTACGGAACAGAAGGCCTCCGCGAAAAAATAAGATACCATCTCAGCATAGCATCCAACATCGCTGAGATGATATCAAAAGAAAATGATTTTGAACTACTTGCACCAGTTGTTCTGAATACTGTCTGCTTCAGGTACAAACCTGCAGGCAAGGTTGAGGACCAGCTTAATATTCTAAACCAGAAACTGAACCATCTGCTTAATGATTCAGGCAAAATTTACCTGACACATACCTCCCTGAATGGCAGATATACCCTGAGAATGGTAACAGGACAAACAAACGTAACAATGGCTCATGCTGAAAAAGCATGGCAGATTATAATGTCGGTTGCCAGAAATATTCAATTGTAGATTCTCAGAGTCCTCTTTTACCGATATTCATCCCGTAAATGTCAATATTCAGGAGTAGCTTCAGATAGGGAGCTTCGTTAACCTGACGCCATGAGGCCTGAATACCGCCGGATATCATAAATGGAATTCTCAGAAGATAGAAGTCAGACATTAACTCAACGCCGTATGATCTGAAGGTTTCCCTGTAATTATGGAATTCAGTTGACCCACCCAGATTAGCCCTGTTCAGGTAGTAGTTACCGGTGGCCTCGGTATAATCATAAAACAAGTCTGCCCTTAGGCGGGGAAGATACAAAAGACTGCCAATATGAAAGTCAGGATAAGCCAGAGACATGTAATAATCGATTGATGCAAAACGAAGTTTTTCGGAAACTATATCAACATAGCTTCTGGAAAATGAAGCTCTGTTGCCGAGGATGAATTTTTCAGGATTCTGGTTTTCTCCTTCAAGCCTGATTTTAATTCCGTTATTTTTTAAAATGCCGGGGCAAAAGAACGCACTTCTAAGTGTTGTGGATGTTCCATAAATCTCACTGTCAAAAGGGAATGCTGTGTGGCTTATATCAATAACCTGTGCCCAGCGAGGGTAGATGTCCCTTAAAGATGACCTGTAATAGTTGGAAAAATAAATTCTTCCTGTTAACTGATTCTGTCCGGCGTCATAATCTCTGGTTTCTCTCTGATAGATATATTTGTTTCTGAAATCTGAAGTAACCGAAAGCTGAAGAAACTGCGAAAAAGAGCCCCCTGAGAAAACCAGGGGCAGGGAAAGAGTATTCTTAAAGGCTATTCCCTTTTCTGTCACTAACGGCGCCTCTGAAGATTCCAGAGTCTGAACCTCGACATCATGGCCGTAGTCAAGACGTGATTCCAGGACAAAATACCACCCCATCCATTTAACTAGCGAATGAAATTTATGATTACGATCCGAATACTCGTATCCCAGTGATGAAACAAGTGTGCTAAGGTTATTCTGGCTCATAATTGAAAATCCCGGCTTAATTGATGCAGGATCAGACTGAATTTTGTCCAGATCTGCATAAAAAGGCATCCAGCTGTGAAAGTTGAAAAGATTCTGCCACTTTCTGTATGGTACGGGATTCAAATGGGGCAAATTATTCTGGCTGGCACGGGGTGAAACTCTCAGGGTGTCAAACTTGTTTATGAGAAAAGACGAGGAGGTAACATGAAGATCAGTCCCGGCAATTTTATCAGGTATTGCCATCCTGCAGATATTACTGCCATCGGATGTGTAATCTGTAAATATAAGGAACTTCCCGTCTCCTGCTAAGTCAGTGATTCCAAATCTCGATCTGGTAAGGGGTAATGCTTGTCCTGCATCATTCAGGAAATAAATGTTATCCGTTCCCGAATATGAACTGATAAAAAAAAGAGAATCATTACCAGGCAGGCAGGCCTGGATATCATGATTTTCCGCCTTTAACGGCACACTCCAGGAATGGCTTGAAATGTCCCATGTCAATATTCCTTCTCCGTTTTCTGTTAAATAAATAACAGCAACCTCACTGTCGTCCGGAGTCCACTGAGGACGCTGGAGGTATGCATTTCCGGGGGCAGAAACTTTTTCGACAATACTTCCGTTCCTTGAATCAATAAAAACAAGGCTGTTTTTATTATCTGCACTGTTTTCAGTTACTGCTATGTAGACGCCGTCATGTGAGATTGCCGCTGACATATACCTTGTCTTATATGAGATCCGGGATGTGATTCTGCTCTTAAGATCCATCATCTTGATGACTGACCATTCACGGTTTTCCCACCTGGGGTCAGGCTGAGTTTCTGTCCAAACCAGCTTCCCCTGGCCATAGGAAATAGTTCTGGGATAAATCCTTCCCGGGGTGTGCAATTTGAATTCTTTTTTATCCGACATTCTAATCAATACAATTGACGGAGGATCGGAAAGAGAAGTCTTTATGGCTATTACCGAATCAGATCCGGCCATTACCGGTGAATGATAGCTTACATATCTATCTTTTTTAATTGGATTCAGAATTTCATAGGTGTCAAATTCTGATTCCGGATCATCATCAGACCAGATAGTGAAAAGAGTATCAAATGTTTCCTGGTAAAGCTTCTTCTTGGAAGTGGAGGCATTTCTTGAAAGGCTCAGGTTTACAGGATTTATAAGGAAAGGAAAATTGGCAGTACTTTTTAGAGTTTTATTCCATAAATCATTGCCATACCGGATCTTAGACCAAGTAACCATCTGGTATCCGGTATTATAGTAGCTTGGGATGAAGTCCCTGAAAGACCCGTTCATCATTTTGTCATAGGAATACATTTTGCCTTTTTCGAGTGAAATAGCTTTTAACTGCCTGATAAATGAAGGACTGCGGCCTCTGCCTGACAATGTAAGGTACGACTCGTTAAAAACTGCATCCCCTTCAAGATACCATAATGGTAAAGTTGCTGAAACGACACCGGCAAACTGCTGGCCGAACAGGACTGAAAAGACTTTTGTAAAACCCTGGTTGAGCGACTGCATCTGAAAAGCATGAGTAAGCTCATGTATCGCAAGCTGTTCTGCGGGATCAAGAGGAATACCATCCTGCTCGGGAGTCGGATAAAGTTCGATTCGTTTTGGAGCCCAGGCAACATAACCGTTGGACCTTACCGTGTGGCTGTGAATTATTACCGGTATTCTGAATCTTTGGCCCGGATAAAGATGAGCAAGTTTTGAATATGATCCTTCCAGTGTCTTCGCATAGTTGATTCCCTCTGTTGAATAAGATTCGGGATAAATTAACCTGAAATGTTCAGTTTTAATCTGCATCCATTTTAAGGAGGCGGGATCCTGGCCGGTCTCATAATATTGTGACGAGGCAATTGCTGTCGACAGCATCGTGACCAGAATTAAAGACAGATAATGTCGCCTCATGGAAGCAGCTTTGTCCAAAAATAACAAAATTAGTGAGTCGGCCATCCTATAAAGACATAATGAAAAAAAATAACTATTTTCGTCATCTCATCAATTTGTTACTCAGCACAAAATACAAGGTACGAATGAAAAAGTACATGTTGATCAACAAAGTTACAGGTTGGGTGATGTTCATTATTGCGGCTGTAACCTATCTTCTGACTATTGAACCAACTCTGAGTTTATGGGACTGTGGTGAATATATTGCCTCAGCTTTTAAACTTGAGGTCGGACATCCCCCTGGCAATCCGGTTTTTATGGTCATTGCCAGGTTTTTTACCCTGTTTGCCGGAGGAGACACTTCAAAAGTGGCGGCGATGGTTAACTCAATGTCGGCTCTTGCAAGCGCATTTACCGTCCTGTTTCTCTTCTGGACTATCACCCATCTTGCTTCAAAAATAATTCTGAGAGATACTTCTTCTTATACTTTGCCGCGGATTATTGCTGTAATCTTTGCAGGTATTACAGGATCACTTGCTTTCACATTTTCTGATTCATTCTGGTTTTCAGCAGTGGAGGGCGAAGTTTATGCCACATCATCATTGTTTACTGCAGTTGTTTTCTGGGCTATACTCAGGTGGGAAGAGACTGCAGATGAAGAATATTCAGACAGGTGGCTTATACTTATTGCATTTCTCATGGGTCTCTCAATAGGAGTCCACCTGCTTAACCTGCTTACACTTCCGGCAATTGTCCTGGTGTACTATTTCAGAAAATATGATTTTACCTGGAAAGGATTCATGGCTTCAGTGCTGGTCTCGTTTGTAATACTTGCATTGCTTCTGTACGGGATAATTCCCGGAGTGGTAAAAATATCGTCAAGACTGGATCTTTTTGCTGTCAATACACTGGGACTTCCTGCCAACAGCGGCATGATATTTCATTTCCTCCTGCTGACAGCTTTGTTTGTGATTACAGTAAAAGCAATGCTGAGGTCTGATAATTCACGCAAAATTGCGATACTGTCAATTGTTACTTTGTTTTTTACGGGGATATGGGTTGTATCGGGGTCCGGAGTGCTTAATATACTTGTTCTGCTGACAATAACCGGATTCACCTGGTACATTGCCGGAAAAAACAGGCTGATTCTGAATACTGCAATTACTGTGATTATGGTAATTCTTATAGGATATTCAGCAAATGCCATTATAGTTATCCGGTCAAATGCCAATCCTCCTCTTAATGAAAACAGTCCGGACAATCCCTTCAGTCTTATCTATTTTCTTAACAGGGAGCAGTATGGCCAGCGTCCGCTTGTCACAGGAGCCTATTACAATGCTCCGATCATTGATTATCCCGAAGGAAAACCTCGTTATGCACTTGAGAACGGCAAATATATTATAACCCATAGGAGCCTTGAAAGAAAATATGATCCGCGGTTTATAACACTGTTTCCCAGGATGTGGAGTGATCAAAGCGATCATGCCCAAGTGTATGAAGAATGGGGAAAGATCAAAGGAACTCCCATTCAGGTTACTGACCGGTCAGGTGAAAAGACTGTTATCAGAAAACCACGGTATATCGAGAATTTACGTTTCATGTTCACATACCAGTTTGGCTACATGTACTGGCGGTATTTCATGTGGAATTTTGCAGGCAAGCAAAATGACACACAGGGCACAGGCGGAGCAGTAAACGGCAACTGGATTTCAGGATTAAAATTTCTGGATACTCCCCGGGTCGGGACTCCCGATATTCCGGCAAGCATGCAGAAAGACACATCACGAAACAGGTATTTTCTGCTTCCTCTTATTCTGGGACTTACCGGATTGTTTTACCAGCTTAACAGGGACAACAGAAACTGGTGGATAATACTTATTCTGTTTCTTATGACAGGAATAGCTATTGTCTTTTACCTTAACCAGTATCCTAATCAGCCGCGGGAAAGAGATTATGCCTATGTAGGTTCATTTTATTTCTTTGCAGTATGGATAGGACTGGGCGTGCTTGCCTTTTTCGAAGCCTTTGCAAAGATTGCAGGCGAAAAGGTTGCTGCCCCCCTGTCTGGATTGCTTTGCGTTCTGGCTGTGCCTGTATTGATGGGTGCACAAAACTGGGACGATCATGACCGGTCAGGGAGGTATCTTGCAAGGGATGTGGCATTCAACTACCTCAATTCCTGTGCTCCGGGTGCAATCCTGTTTACAAACGGCGATAATGATACTTTCCCGCTCTGGTATGCCCAGGAAGTCGAAGGCAAAAGAACAGATGTAAGGGTCTGTAACCTGATGCTTCTCAACACCGACTGGTACATAAACCAGATGAAACACAAAGTTTATGAATCGGAGCCTCTGCCTATATCGCTCCCTGTACAAAAATATTATGACGGCATAAATAACCAGGTATTTATTGTTGAAAAAACCAAGGATCCGGTCGATGTTGCCACAGTAATTGAGTGGGTGAAAAGTGAAAACAAAGCAACCAAAGTCCAGTTTTCGGCAACCGAAGTGCTCGATATCATTCCTACCCGTACTATAAGAATCCCGGTCGATTCTGCAAAAGTCATAGCGTCAGGAACCGTTAAACCTGCCGATGCAGGGAAAATTGTCCCTTATATTGATATTACACTTAAGGGCAATTCAATACTCAAGAGCCAGCTGATTATACTCGACATACTTGCTCATAACAACTGGGAACGGCCACTCTATTTTGTAACAGGATATCATGACGATGCCATGGGCCTCGAAGAATATTTTCAGCTTGAAGGTCTGGCTTACAGGCTGGTGCCAATAAAATCTGAAAACAAGGGATGGTCTGATTATGGACGCATAGATACGGACATACTGTATGAAAACATGATGAAGAAATTTACATGGACGGGAGCAAATGACCCTGATGTGAATATTGATTACAATCATTTGCGCACACTTATGGTAATACGTGCCAGATTAAACTATGCGAAACTGGCAAAAGTACTTGCTGAAGAAGGCAGGAAATCACAGGCTGAAGAGGTGCTTGATTTCTGCATGAAGACATTCCCTCCTGAAAAAATACCTTATGATCCGTATTTCCCTGATATTATCGAAGCCTATTTTGCCTGCGGAAATAATGATAAGGCGGCTGCTCTTATAAGTGATTTCTCCAATTATCATTATGAACGGCTGAATTATTACCTGAAGCAGGATCAGTACATCATAAGGTCAGCTGAATATGAGATACAGAGTTCTATTCAGTTCACTGCAAAAGTGGCTGCAACATGCAGGCAATACGGAAAGTCTGAACTGGCCGATGAAATAAACAGCAAAGTTGAGGCATATTATGCCGATTATGTGGCAAAAAATCCTGCTGTATTACGTTAGATAAAACTAATAACTTACGGTGCTTTTGACCCCCTGCTTCAGATATTTTTCAAGCAGGAAATAGATATTTTCAGGGTAAACAGGTTTAAGGATATACTCAGTGCAACCTGCAATATATGCTTCTGATTTAGTCTGTTCAGAAGAGTATGCTGTTATCATCAGGACCGGGACGTATTTTCTCTCTTTTCTGAACAACCTTGTACAATCAATGCCGTTTATTAAAGGAATAAGAAAATCCATAATGACAAGATCAATCTTCTCTTCCTTGTTATTTATAAAATCGATAAAATCTTTTCCCGTCCTGAATTTTTTAACAGTTGCCCCGGAACTCATAAGGAGAGTCTCGTAATATCTCATTGACGGAAGATCATCCTCAACTATGACAATGACTTTATCTTTTAATTCTAAAGTGCTGAAATCCAGGGACATTACTATTGCAATTGTGACTTTGGTAAATTTACGTTAAGATACGAAGGACTGGCAAATTAACCATTTCAATTTTTAACAACTTATTAACAAATTTAGTGCCGTTGGATAGATATTTTAAAAATTCTGATTTTATTTTAGTTTAATTGTCGTCAATATGTCAACGGCATTCCCATGAAAGCCTGGTGTTCCCATTGATAATATCCGGCTTGGCTTCAATTGCAATCAGCTCCGCGTCACAATATTCTGCTTCCGGCCCTTCGTAATCAACCTTCCCGTCGATGTAGGTTACCTGCCGGCATATCTTGCAGTTGCCTAATACCTCACATGAGTTGATCAAACATGTCATCAGGAGTAATGAAAGAATATACACTGCTTTCCTTCTCATATAGAAAAAATGTTTTGTTAAAGTTACAATTCTAATTTTCTATATGATGTGTTTTTGAACAAAAAGGTTGCATATTGAAAATATTTGGGTAAATTATGCATCAATTCAGGAAATTTTCTGTCATTTATCAGGAATGAAAACAGATACAATTTAAATTCAGATGTCAT